>JAJYNF010000146.1 GCA_021786455.1 Acidobacteriota bacterium | reverse complement strand
TGGAGGTCAGGTAAAGGTCATGGGTAAGGTTCACGACGTTCCCAATCCCGCTCATCATGTCCACGGGACCCGTCCGACTGCTCTGAAGCTTTTGGATTGTATTAATCCGCTCCTGAAGCCGGGCAAGCTGCTTCCGATACAAGGCGTTCTGTGCCTGGACGCCCGCCAGCTCTTTTTGCCGAGTCTGCTCGCGGGCCAACGCCACCTGCTCTTGCTTGACCTCATTGCCCCAGTAGTAATATAGAAAGCCGACAATCCCAAGCGAAACCACCAACGCGACCACCAGAATCAGCACCTGTTGAGGGGCGGTCGTCTGCGCGACTGCGGGCCGACCGGCACCCGCCGCCGTGGGTTGTCCCAGTAAGTTGATCTTCATCATGGCGTGTCAAAGCTCCTGAGCGCCAAGCCCACCGCCACGCTCATCGCGGGGGCGATTTCGGCCGTATAGGCGTGATCAAATTTCCCCGAACTGATGTTCACTCGCTTGAAAGGATTCATGATCTCCACAGGAATCTTGAATTCCTCTCGGAGCAGGTCGAGCAATCCTTCCACCTTTGCGGTTCCCCCGGAAAGGTAAATGGATTGGATATTGTCCGTTGAGGTCGTTTGACGGAAGAAGTCAAACGTTTTCTGAATCTCCAACAGTAAGATTTCTGATACCGAGCGGAGATGGGGCAATTTCGCTTCCGGCTGAACGCTGGGCAGCGGCTGGCCTTGTTTCAGCTTTTCCGCATCGTCGTAACTCAGGTCCAATTCCTTTTGCAAGGTGTCGGTGTATTGATTGCCTCCCACCGAAACGTCGCGCGTGAACAGGGGCGTTCCTCCCCGCACAATGTTGATGTTCATGATGCTCGCCCCGATATTGAGCAGCGCCGCCATGAGGTCTGGCATTGGTTCGTAATTCATCTCGAAAGCATTCTGGATCGCGAAGGCGTCTATATCCACTACCGCTGGCACCTTGCCGGATTGGCTAAGCACATTCGTATGATTTAGGATCTTCTCCCGCTTAGCCGCCACCAGCATCACATCCATACCGCTGCCGGTTGGGGCAGCGCCCAGCGTTTGCCAGCTTAGGCTCACGTCCGCCATGTCGAATGGGATATATTGCTGAGCTTCGTAAGAAATAGCCGCGGCAACCTCTTCCTCATTCGCCGCCGGCACTGTTACTCGCTTGACAATGACCGAGTGTCCCGACACCGAAGTCGCCACTTGCCTCGTCTTGATGTTATTTTCAGTAAAAAGCTTCTCAATGGCGCTTGAGACCGAAAGCGAATCCATAATGGATCCGTCCACGACAACGTCCTGGCCGAGGGGCTCAAGCCCGAGGTTCAGCAGTTGGTAACTGCCTCCCTTCTTCCCCAGCTCGACCAGCTTTACGGCACTGGAGCCGATGTCCAAACCAATCAGCCTTTTCGCTTTTGACCCAAACATCAACGATGCTCCTCGGCGCAGCCCGACTCTTCACCCGCGAGTCAGCGATACAGCGCGCCACAGCTCATTACGTTCAAGGTTATTCCCTGCCCTCTCCAAACGCCCGCACCGACGCCCTTCACTCCTTAACAGCTCTTCATCGGTCTTCAATTTGCAAAAGCCCAGAAACAGCGGAACGGACTCCCGCCTTTCGATGTGAATCCCGTGACCGCAGACCACCCATCCATCGGCATCATCGGAATCTAGTCTAGCTGGCGCTGGACCATCCCGTGCGATCCCACCGACAACCACTGTGCTCGCCTTATATCGCGGTTTGCAACTCAATGTCAAGTGTTTTTTTAGTTCCTTTCGCTTGCGCGGGAATTCTGCCCCATTGACCGCACGCTTCGGCTCCTCACTCTCACCTAGCCCGCGGGCGAGCGAGGCCCAACAGGGGGCTTGCGCCCCTTGAGCAAATCAGGTGGAATAATAATGAATGGACCCTAAGCGGCAAGAAGCGGTGGAAATCATCCGGCAGATCCGGGAATCAGGATTCCAGGCCTTTTTTGTGGGGGGGTGCGTGCGCGACCTGATCATGGGACGCCCGCCGGGCGACTACGACGTGACCACCGACGCTCACCCCGAGGCGGTTTTGCGCCTGTTCCCTGAAGGTCTGACCGTCGGTGTGCAGTTCGGCGTCGTCATCGTGCCCAGGAGCGCAGGCAACGTGGAGGTGGCGACCTTCCGTCGCGATGGCCGCTACACCGACGGCCGGCATCCCGACAGGGTCGTCTATTCAAAAACGCCACAAGAGGACGCGCAGCGGCGCGACTTTACCATTAACGGCCTTCTTTTCGATCCGCTCGAAAACAAGGTTCTCGACTTCGTCGGCGGGCAGGCAGATATCCGATTGCGCCGGGTGCGAACCATCGGAGACCCTTTCGCGCGCTTTGCGGAAGACCGGCTAAGGATGCTTCGCGCCGTTCGCTTCGCCGCTCGCTTTGACTTTCAACTTGAAGCTAAAACCGCGGAAGCCATCCGTCAACTAGCCCCAGAGATCCGCGACGTCAGCGCCGAGCGCATGGGAAGCGAGATTATCCGCATATTGACTGAGGGAAAGGCGCGGCGCGGTTTCCAGTTACTCGACGAAACAAGGCTCCTGAGTGAAGTCCTAGCGGAAGTCAAAGCCATGCAAGGAGTCGAACAGCCCCCGGAGTTCCACCCCGAGGGGGACGTCTGGACGCATACCCTGATCATGCTCGACGGATTGAAAAACTCGACGCCGACATTGGCTCTGGCCGTGTTGCTCCACGACGTCGGCAAGCCGCCAACCTTCACGGTGCGGGAGCGTATTCGCTTCGACCATCATGCAGAGGTGGGGGCGAAAATGGCGGAAGCAATTTGCGAGCGGTTGCGACTCTCAAGCCGAGACACAGAGCGCGTGGCGGAGATGGTACGCCATCACTTGCGCTTCAAGGATTTTCCCAACATGCGGCGCGCAACCCAGCTCAGGTTCATTCGGATGGATAACTTTGAGGAGCACTTGGAGCTACATCGCCTCGATTGTCTGGCCAGCCACGGCGATCTCACTAACTATGAATTGGCCAAACGCCTCCTCCAACAGACCTCCGCCGAGGAAGCGCGCCCGGCTCGCTTGGTTACCGGAAACGACCTCATTCAGTGCGGATACGCTCCCGGCCCCCGCTTCACAACGATCCTCCGGAGCTTGGAAGACGCCCAGCTGGAGGGCCGAATTCTGACCCGTGAAGACGCCATCCGCTTCCTCAGAGAGCAATTTCCGCTCACCAACAAGTAATCACTTTCCGTACGGAACGACTGCGAAGAAGTAAACTACACCGCCCAGGACGCCGATGCCGATCACGAAGATCACCACCTTCACCCACATCATTCTGCGGTCCTCAGGCGTGCGCTTCTCCTCATTGATCATCTGAAACATACTGACCTCCTGTTCTCGCTCCGCTGACACGAAGCGGGGAGGCGAACCACTGGAATCGCCGCATCTACCCCTTGGAATGCCTTACGGAAGACCCACCTCTAGCCCGCCGTAAAGCTGAGCCGCGAAAAAGACTACCTTCTCTCCCGGCTAATACTCTAGAACTTAGTTGTCAAAAGTCAAGCGTCTTTCACACGGATGAAATTGAAGCCAAAAGTGGGTGAAATTCTGTGGGCGGTGTGGGCGAGCGCATCACGGTGGGCGCGGCGATGGAGAAGGATCCTTCCGCCAGAAGACCGCTTCGGTGAAGGGCGCTTCGGCCCGCGACCGCTTATCGGCGAAAAGGGCGCCTCGGCTAAAAATTCTCCGCCTCGACGCCTGCCCGCAAAAACAGCGCCGCCGCGCCATAAATGCCGACGTTTTTTTTGAGCTTGGCGGGGAGCAAAGGAGTACGGCGAGCCAAGTGGGGGTTAATCGAATGGCGGGGGATGGTGTTACGAACGGCCTGAAACAACGGCTTGCCGATCTGCGCCACTCCGCCACCCATGACAATCGCGTCGGGATCGAAAAGCGCAATCATTCCGGCCAGCCAGACGCCGAGGAACAAGCCGGTTTCCTCGACAATGGATTTCGCCAATGCATCGCCACGCTCGGCGGCTTGGGCGATCAGTTGCGGGGTCACGCGATTCAACTGGCCGCCCGTCAGATCGCGGAGCAAGCTGGGCGCAAGGTGATCCTGAATCAGGCGGACCTGGGCGCGCCGCGCCATGGCCGGCCCGGCCGCGAGAGCCTCGATGCATCCGAAGGAGCCGCAGCCGCAACGGTATGGGCTCTGGTAATCTATCGAGACGTGGCCTCCTTCGCCGGCCACGCCGTTCGAGCCGTGATAGATTTTCTTGTTGATGATAATCCCCGTGCCAATGCCGGTCGAGACGGTCACGTAAAATACGTGACGGTAACCGACGGCCGCGCCAAAGAGAACTTCCGCCAAGCCGGCGGCGTTGGCGTCATTTTCAACCTTGGCCTTCACGCCGAACTGACGTTCCACCTTCTCGGCCAGCTTGACGTTTTTCCAGCCCGGCAGGTTGGGAGGGTTGATGACCAGGCCGGTGTGCGGATTGAGGGGCCCCGGAGCCAGCAAGCCGATGCCCTCGAGAGCGCCCGGTCCACCCGCCGCGTCGTGGAGCTGCCGGATGACGGCCATGATTTGCGACAGGCTGGCGGCGTAACCTCGACGCGCATGGGTCGGTAAAATCAACGATTTCACCAGGCGCCCCCGCGCCGTCACCAATCCTCCGGCAACCTTCGTCCCGCCAATGTCAATTCCCATAATGAGCTTGCGCATCGGTTTCGGATGATCCTCCCCGCCCTCGATCGTCAGAGCCTGCCCATTCTACCGCACGGCTCGCCACGAGCGCGAATTTCTTGAACCCGCCGTTCGGAGCCTCCTGCATTCTGCCGTTCCACCTAAGAATCGAGGTTGATGGGCTGAGAGAATACGGAAAACACGAACAGCCTCCGTGGGATTTGTGTTATAGAAGTTTTGGAACGCCTGCGCTAGCATCCAGGCTCCAAAGCGAATTTGCATTTTGAGCTGGATTCATGCATGATTTAGAGTTTGCGCCCGCCAGGCAGAATCTAAGGGTGGGTTCAAATCACGCATGTCCCACATTGACATGCATTCAGCGGAAGGATTGCCGCGGGCTGCCAAATGCCCGTGCCAGGGGTCGCCGCGAAAGAAACTACAGGAAAAAGGAGGCTTCGGTGACGAGGAAAGTTATTCCAATTGGGGAGCCTGAAGGGAAGCTCGGGGTTTTGGTTTGTGGCCTCGGAGCGGTAGCGACGACGTTCATCGGCGGAGTCGAAGCCATCCGCCGCGGTTACGCCCAGCCCATCGGCTCGCTCACTCAAATGGGCACCATTCGGCTCGGCAAGCGCACGGAAAAGCGGGTTCCCAAAATCAAGGATTTTGTGCCGCTGGCTGACCTCTCCGATTTAGTTTTCGCGGCGTGGGACCCCATCCCGGACAACGCTTACGAGGCGGCGCGCAAGGCGGGCGTCCTCGAGCCTTCTCTGTTGGACGAAATAAAAGACTTTCTCGAGCCGATCGAGCCGATGGCCGCCGTCTTTGAACAAAGATTCGTCAAGAGGTTGAAAGGCAAAAACGTTAAAAAGGGCAAAACGAAAATGGACCTCGCCGAGCAGGTCATGGAGGATATCGAGCGCTTTCGCCGGGCCAGCGGTGCGGCCCGGCTGGTCATGGTGTGGTGCGGATCCACCGAGAGCTTCCTTGAGGAAAGCCCGGTTCATCAATCCTTGGCGGCTTTTGAGAAGGGCCTCAAATCCAACAGTCCCGATATTGCCCCCAGCATGATTTACGCCTATGCGGCGATCAAATCGGGCGCGCCCTTTGCTAATGGCGCGCCGAACTTGACGGCAGACATACCAGCGCTGGTTGACCTGGCCGTTCAGGACCAGATTCCCGTCTGCGGAAAGGATTTCAAGACCGGGCAAACGCTTATGAAAACGATCCTTGCGCCGGGACTTAAAGCGCGGCTGATCGGACTGCGTGGATGGTTCTCAACCAATATTCTCGGCAATCGCGACGGCGAGGTGCTTGACGACCCGGGCTCTTTCAAAACCAAGGAGGAAAGCAAACTATCGGTACTCGAATACATCTTGCAACCGGAGTTGTATCCGGAACTCTATAAGGATTTCTATCACAAGGTGCGGATCAATTACTATCCTCCCCGCGGCGACAATAAGGAAGGCTGGGATAATTTGGATATCTTCGGCTGGCTCGGCTATCCGATGCAGATCAAGATTGATTTCCTGTGCCGGGACTCGATTTTGGCAGCGCCGTTAGCACTCGATTTGGCGCTCTTCCTGGATTTGGCGCAGCGCACTCCGCAGATGGCTCGGCGGGGCATTCAGGAGTGGTTGTCGTTTTACTTCAAGAGCCCTATGCACGCGCCGGGCCTCTACCCCGAACATGACCTGTTCATCCAATTGATGAAGTTGAAGAACACGCTGCGCTACTTACGGGGCGAGGAGTTGATCACTCATCTGGGGCTTGAATATTACGATTAAAGTCAGGCAGTCCTCTGGCCCCGGGCCTTCTTCAGGCTCGGCCCTGCGCTCCGGGATTCGCAGCCACGGAAAGCGATGCCAAAAGCTTGCCGAGGGTCGTTCCGACGGCAGTTAGCTCCACCAAGTCCTGCGCGCTAAAATCCGGGCCGACCGGCTCGCCCGCTTTTCCTTTACGGCTCACCTGAATCACACCCACCACCTTGCCGTCGGCCACAATGGGAGCACTGATGATCTTCTGAATGGGGGCAGCTTTTTGTTCGGCCGAAGGGTCCACCGCTTCAAAGACTGTCGGATGACGGTACACAGAGAAATTATTGATGAATTCGCCGCGCATCTCTCGGATGGTCTTGGCGGCCAACGAATGCGAGCTGGTTATTGGAATGGCCCCCAGCTTGGAAAGCCTGACCGGGGTAAGAAAGCTCAACATCCCGTCAGAGGAAAGGCGGAGAATAGCGACCTCGTCCAGCTTGGCCTTGAAAGCCGAACCGATGGTTGCCGCAAGCTGGTTCAGGGCCTCGGGGGAGGGCACGCCATCTGCACGGCGCATCTGTTCTAACAGGCGCACGAGTTGGAGACTTAAATCATGGCTGGCCATCAACGCTCCTTTGCGTGCGTGCAGGGACGAATGAAGCCATTATAGTTGAGCCCGACCCGACAAGCAACACAATTTGGGCCCCTGGCAATTGATGCGTCCCCGAAGACGTTCTGTTATACTTCCTCTTACCTGACGCGGGAGGGGAACCGTGAATCCGCCTTCAGTTGAAATTGCGGACAACGGCACAGGCAAAAACCTGCTGGAGTGCTTGCAGCGAATTCGCCAAGCCGAAATTGAGGAAGCGCGGCGCCTTCAATTCGCCATGATTCCCGCGCAGCCTTTGCGGGCGCCAGAGGTCGAACTGGTGGCCATGCTTCGGCCGGTCTCGGAAGTCGGAGGCGACTTTCTCGATTATTTTCAAATTCCAGACGGCCGCATCGGCTTCTACGTTGGCGACGTAGCTGGAAAGGGCCTGCCGGCGGCGCTGTTTGCGGCTCTCGCCGTAGGGACACTTCGCGGTTTTAACAAACACATGGAGACGCCTTGCTCATTACTGGCCCATCTCAACCAGCGCCTCCGCGTGCACAGTCTTGCAGGGCGCTATTGCGCCGTGCAATACGGCCTTTATGAACCTTCCAAGCGGCGGTTGGAATTCGCTAACGCCGCCTTGCCCTTGCCGGTCCACGTCTCGAAGTCAGGCCCATATTTGCTGGGGCAGGGGGGATTCCCGTCGGGGCTTTTGAACAACGTGTCGTATGAACGCCACAGCCTCGAGTTGGAACCCGGGGAATCGGTAATGTTCTATACAGACGGCATCGCAGAAGCAGCGAGGGCGGATGGCGAGGAGTTCGGATCCGAGCGCGTGGCGTCCGTGATGGCGCGGAACGGAGACCTCCCGGCCGCTGAACAACTGGGGCGCCTGTTCGACACAGTGGATGAGTTCGTTGCCGCCGCGCCCCAGCATGATGACATGACGGCTCTCATGCTCAAAACGCTGCGCTGCTGAGTTGTCCAAAATAGCGTCGTGGGTTACGCCGCTCCGGACGCCCCGACCTTCACTACGGGACAACAGGTGGTCGGCTCGTGGCTTCCGCCGTTTCGACTCACCTTGTCGGCGCGCGGGTTCCGATCATAGTATCAGCCCGGTAAACCACGCGACCTCCGATGATGGTAAGCAGCACACGCGCATCCTTAATCCTTTCGCCAGGTAAAGAGAACAGGTCGTCCGAAAGCACAACCATATCCGCCAGTTTCCCTGGCGCAATAGCTCCCTTCTCGCTTTCGGCAAACTCAGCGAACGCGCTCCCTGCTGTATAAGCCCAAAGCGCTTCTCGAAGAGTGATTCTCTGCTCCTCGCACCAGCCGCGCGGGTGTCTGGCGTCGAGCGTGGCGCGCGTGACAGCGGCATAAACACCCAAAAGCGGATTCAACGGGGCAATCGGCCAATCTGAACCAAACGCCAACGGCGCCCCCGCGTCAAGCATCGAGCGCCACGCGTAGCTATAACGGGCGCGCGCCCTGCCGAGCCGCTCTTCTGCCCATCGGCTGTCACCCATCGCATGCCAAGGTTGCATGGAGGCAATCACGCCAAGCCGGCCAAAGCGCGCGAAGTCGCTCGGGCGAACGTGCTGCGCGTGTTCAACGCGGAAGCGGCGCGTTCGGCAAGGGCCGCCGCCAATACGTTCTAAAAGGTTCAGCGTTTCGTGGCAAGCGCGAGTGCCGATCGCGTGGAATACGAGTTGCCAACCGCCCGCATCAGCCTCACGAGCAAGCGATTCTGCCTGGCCCGCCGCCCCCATCAACTCGCCGCGCAATCCCACGTTTGAAGGGTCATCCGCATAAGGCTCATCCATCCAAGCCGTCCGCGACCCGAGGGAACCGTCGGCAAAAGCCTTCACTCCGCCCAACCGAACGAAGTCGTCCGAACCCGGGCTCAGAGCTTTCCCATTAACGAACTGCGGCCACGATGGCAAAGGGACAATTTCATAAACGCGGCAAGTTAGCCACCCTTCCTTTCGCGCCCGGCAAAGCAGGGGGAGCGCGCACGACCCCAGGTCACCGCATGGGCCGCTACCCAGGTCCATATTATGGACCGAGGTCACTCCACATTGAGCGGCCTCATTGAGCGCGCCCTTAATTGCATGGAGGGCCTCGGTCTCGCTATGAGCGGGCATGACGCGCGTGATGAGCTCCTGCGCGCGATCCTTAAGCACGCCGGTCGGCTCACCCCTGAGGGCGTCGAGGACAATTTCCCCACCGATGGGCGACTCGGTTGCCGGCGTCACACCTCCCAGTTTCAACGCGAGCGAGTTCGCAAGGGCCGCATGCCCATCGGCGCGACGAAGAAAAACAGGGTGGTAAGGCGTGACTGGATCAACCATCGAGCGAGTAGGCAGCTTACCTTCGAGCGATAAGGTTTCATCCCAATACCCACCCCGCAGCCATTGCCCGGGAGGAAGCATTGCGGCTCGGGCAGCAATCTTCTGGACAAATTCAGCTTGGTCCTTGGTATCCCTGAGATCCAATTCCAAACTCTGAAAACCACCTTCGAGCAGATGGACGTGACTGTCAATGAAGCCGGGAAGCACGAGCGCGCCGCGTAAATCCAGCCTTTCGGCGCGGGCGGAAATGTAAGGTTGGATTTCCTTGTCGGTCCCTACCGCAACGATCCGCCCCGCCGCGACAGCAACCGCCTGAGCAAATTCTTTTCCCAAACTCGAGCGATCGCCCGACGTTGCTGGCCAGCCCGTCCAAATTTTGCCGTCTAGCAAGACAAGGTCAGCTCCGGAAGTCACACTGCCGGCTCCTGCCGACCTGCCGCTCGACCCATATTCCGTCGCCATTAAGGTCGTGACCCATAAAATCCGAAACCGAAGTATATACGCGAGATAGGGCGGACGTTATAATCATTGAACCGTGCCACCCTCGGGGCCAGAGAAAAATAGTATCCGCCGGCCTGACGAATGTCATCAACGGGAAAGCGGTGTTAGGCATTGAGATTATGGCCCGGAGGCCCATTGCGTTTCTCATCCGAACTTCGGGCGTTTAATGGCTCGCGGCGCTTCTTCCAACCGCGTTCAGGATGGCGGCTGCGCCCGCTACGCCACAAGGGCCGAATGCGGTCTCATGGAGCGACCATTGGTCTGAGGCGAACTTCACATTCGTCCAGTGGCTCGGCGATAATCATCGCGGGAAACAACAAGTGCTTGGAGAAAAAGCATGGGAAGTGTGGAGGAAGTCACCTACGAACTTTGCATGATGCGCCACGGGATTGCCGTTCCCCGCGGGCCGGCGTTTGCTTTGGACGCGGAGCGCCCGCTGACTGCCGAAGGCAAGCAGCGTATGCGGGAAATTGCGCGGGGGCTTATCGGGCTGGAGTACAAGCCGCAACGGATTATTTCGAGCCCGTTAATACGCGCGCGGCAGACGGCGGCGATTGTGGCGGAAATTCTGAATGCAAGCCATTCGCCTGAAGAGACTGATGCACTCTCTCCCGGCGGCTCGCTGGACTCGTTGTTGGAATTGCTCAATCGCCATCCCGAACGCTCACCGACGTTGGTAGTCGGCCACGAAACGGATTTAAGCGACATGGCTGCCCGGCTCATAGGGGCATCGCGGCGAGCGCGCCTAGGCTTTAAGAAAGGAGGATGCTGCCTGATCCGGTTCGACCGTTTGCCGATTCAGCCTCCAGGAGAGTTGGCGTGGTGGCTCACGCCGCGAATTCTTCGCCAAGCGGCGAAAGGTTCGAGGGTTTCCTGAAGAACTATGGGGCGGCAAGCTGTCCAGCAGGCTTGCGTTGGTCGGGGACACGGGGGCGACTGGAGCAGGCGGGCCGAGCTGTTGCAACACAGACCCTCTTATCTAATCCCCCAAGTAACAGCATGGTTGGCCTCAGAGGAGTTAATCATCCGATTATGGTTGGCGGTCAAGAGCAAGGGCGACTTCCGCGCCGCGTCGTTCGGCGGATACGTAGGCGCTGTAAAGGACGGCGACGCTATCGCGGGCCAGCTCGCCGCCGGCCAGCGGCTCGCGGTCTTGCCAAAAACTCTCTGCGAAGTCCTGGAACTCCTGCGGGTAACCATGCTGCCAGTCTTCGTCGGGGGCGGGTTGGCTCCAGCCTTGCTTCGCGCCGATTTTTTCGATCACGTAAATATCTCGGAAGAGTTCTTCCCGGGGGTTATAAGTTTCAAGCGAGTTGATGGGATTCAGGTTGCACCGGGTGCGATGATTGTTGGCGAAAACTTCCAGCCAGTTGTGGACGCCGCCGAGCACCAACTCGGAGGCGAAGATATCCGCAACGGTACCGTCGCTGAAGGTTACGTGCGCCTGCCCATAATCTTCGATGTCTTCGTAAGCGGTTCGCAAAAAGCCCGCGTCACGGAAACCCTTAAGACGAGTGATTTCATGGGTGCGCGCTGAAACGGTGGCGGGGCGGATGGGCTGGCCGTCGCGCGACTGGCCCTCAACCCGCTTCAAGTACAAGGCGGCGGTGAGCGGGTGGCAACCTTTGCCCACGATGGCCCCGCCGCCGGAGAACCTCCAAATACCGTAGTAAGGTGAGTGCGAGCCGCTGTGGGATCCATCGCCGATCAGCCACAAGATTTGCCCGCCGGTTTTGATGAGGATATCCCGCTCCTTTTGAATGGCCGGGGCGTACACCCAATTTTCCGCGTAGCCGATTTGCTTGCCGCTTTTGCGCGCAGCCTCAAGCATCCGGCTGCAACTGGCCAGAGCTTGCCGTAACATTTCTTCTTTGGGAAAGGTGTTCCCGCGAAACCGCTCGTTGGCCTGCCCTTCGGGGCCGTAATAACCCGTGAACGGCTTTTCGACGATGACGTGCCTGCCCCGCGTGAGCGCCGCGACGGCCAGGTGCTCGTGAAGGAAGCCCGGCGCGCAGACGTCCACGACGTCACAGTGGTCGCACAGCTCGTCAAAAGTCGAAAATGCCTGACAACCGACCTCTCGCGCAAAAGCTTCGCGGGAAGCGGCGGTTTTTGAGGTCACCCCGACCACTTCGATGGGGACGCCGTAAACCCTCTGGTAGCCTTTCAGGTGAAAGCGGGCCGCAAAACCGGCGCCCGCAATGCCGACCCGAAGCCTTTCTGCCATGGTTCGTCTCCTCCCAAGGTGGCCGATGTGGCCGGCACGAATAAGCCTTGACGGCAGGACGGCGCGCAGAGGATTCTAGCACGTCGAGGAAGACAAGAGCGCAGGACGCGATGGCCACGCGCTCACGCCGAAATTTCTGGAGGATGCTGTGCTGAACCGACGAAAGTTTCTGACCACTGCAACCATGATGGCTTTAGGCAAAGGCATGGCGCGCATCTTCCGCATTGCGTTCAATAGCAGCTTCCGAGGCTACTTTTCCATGGAGTGGGATACGGTAGGCGATCCGTACCAGGGGACTCGCCGACTCATCGCCGAGAGTTTGGAAAACCTGGGGAAGGAGCAAGGCCAAAAGCCGTGCTGAGGCGAACCGCTTTTCTAACGGCTACCAGCGCGAAGATGCGGAAATGGTTCCGTAACGGAAAAAGCTCGGAGTGGCAAGCTGACGAGCCGGCTCGCAATGAATTGTAGCCTGCCAGGAAAACACGGCAAGGCGGCAAGGCGTCTCGACGGGCCGCGCCGGCCCGCGCGGGATTTGTGCTAAACTCGCCCGTGGAACCTTCCTACGCGCCTTGGCGGTTGAGGAAGACTGATTAATTCAGCGGAGGTGAAACCGGCGTGAGGGTCGGAGCCAAATCCATTACCATTCGAGACGTGGCGCACGAAGCGATGGTCGGAGTGGGAACTGTTTCCCGCGTGCTGAACAGTGGGGCGCATGTGAGCCGTGCCACCACGGAACGGGTGGAGGCCGCCATTCGGCGACTCGGTTTCCGGCCGAACGCGCAGGCGCGGCGCCTGCTGCGCCCCCACTCGGAAATTGTCTGCTTTTTGCTCAGTAACCGCGATTTCCCACACACCTTCCACGCGCGCATTCTTCAGGGGGTGGAAAATTACGCGCGCAGCATCCGGCAGCATGTCATTTTTGCCGCGGTCCATTACGACGCCGGCACAAGCCCGGAGCGAATCCCTCTGCCTCCCATCTTACAAGAGCGCGGCATGGTGGACGGACTGATCCTTGCGGGCACGGTTTACGCGAACTTCCTTCACCGTATTCAGCAAATGGAAATTCCTTTCGTAGCCTTCGGCAATAACGTTATGAAATACGAAGGGCAGCGAAATTTCGACCAGGTCAGCTATGACGCCTTTCCGGGTGAGCGCGAGGCCACACTGTACACGATCGGTCAAGGCCACCGTCTGATCGCTTTCGGCGGCGATGTTTCTTATCCCTGGATGCGGGTTCGCAACGAGGCTTATTTGGCCGCGATGCGAGAGCGGAATTTGAATCCCATCGCATTTACCGCGCCCAAGCCCGCCCTGAGTAATCTCGAATACGGAGATTGGCTAGCATCTCGAGCGTTGGCGCGCAAGCCACGTCCCACCGCCATGATCGCCGGAAACGATGAAGTGGCGTTTGGATTCTGGCGATCGCTGCGCCGGCGCGGCCTTCGCATCCCGGAGGACATGAGCCTGGTCGGCTTCGATGACCGGGAGGAAGCGACGCTTATGGATCCTCCCTTAACGACCGTTCGGGTGCGCAAAGAAGAAGTCGGCCAGGCGTGCATGAAGATGCTGCTGGAGCGGCTTCACCATCCTAGCATGGCCTACAGCGAGCGACTGTTGGCAACCGAGCTGGTTGTTCGGGAAACGGTGAAGGGACTGTCCCGGTCATCGGCAACGGGCTCGGCGGAAAAAGAACGTCGCCTGCCGGCGAGGAGGAAAACTACTGCAAACGTCGAGCTCCCCGCGGAGGGCTAGGGAGAATTTCCGAAGAAGCTCAGCACCACTCCAGGCTATACGGATGCCGAGATTGTACTCCGCATCACCAACCGAATTCTGCGCCCGGCGCCTTACTCGCAAATCTGATTCACGGCCGCTTGTTCAGGTTCCTGCGGCGTTGCAAGATGTTTTATCTGCCGCCCGTGTTAGAATAATCAATCCCTTCCGCGTCCCGCGCATCGCACGAGAACAGATGGGCAGGGCAGCCACAAATCAGCCGTCAGGGAGGACACCGATGACCCTTGCGCAAGCACTTCTTCCGGAATTCGACCACGAAATGGCGGGAGTCAGAAAGACGCTCGAGCGCGTCCCCGAAGACAAATTCGGCTGGCGTCCACACCCCAAGTCCGGGACGATGGGCTGGCTGGCCTCGCATCTGGCCACGCTGCCTTCGCTCGCCGTGCGCACGATCGAGAGCGACGCTTACGAAATCGCCCCGGACGGCAAGCCGCCGTCAGGTCCCCCAAAGCTCAACACTCGCCAGGAAGTCCTCGAGACCTTCGACAAAAACCGCGACCAGGCCCGCACCGCCATCGCCGCCGCTTCCGACGATCACCTCATGAAACCGTGGACGCTCTCCTACATGGGCAAAACGATTTTCACGCTGCCCCGCGTCCAAGTCCTGCGCACCGTGTTCCTCAGCCACACGATTCATCATCGCGCCCAGAGCTTGGCGTCTATCTGCGGATGAACGACGTGCCCGTGCCCTCGCTCTACGGCCCCTCCGCCGACGAGCCGCTGTAGCACCGCCTCCACCGCCGTAGCGCGGCGGCAGCACACCTCCGGCCCTGCTGCCACAGGCGCAGGGTGGGAACACCGACGGGCGCGCGCTTGAAGTGTATCCTATCAAAACCCCTATCGGCGCTGGGCAGCCTGCGCTATGCTTCTCTATTCACGATGTGCGACTTCCAGACCTTAGAGCAAGTTCAGCCTATGCTACAAGACGTACCCATCTTGGTGGTGGCTGGCATCATCGAACAGGACGGCCAAATCCTGATCTGCCAGCGAAGGCGCTCGGACGCTTACGGGCTTCAATGGGAGTTTCCCGGCGGAAAGGCGCGCGAAGGAGAAACCTTCACGGCTGCCTTGACGCGAGAGCTCGATGAGGAGCTTGGCATTCAGGCAGAGGTTGGCGAGGAAGTTTACCGGCTGTGCCACCGTTATCCGGATCGTTACGTCGAGGTGGTGTTTTTTCGCGTGCCGCGATATCGCAACAGCCCGACGAATCGGGTTTTCGAGGACGTTCGATGGTCTTTACGCAAAGATTTGCCGGCCTATAATTTTCTCGAGGCCGATCGCGAGCTTGTGGCTCGACTGAGCGCGGGAGAAATCCTCTGAAGAGGTTTATTCCAATCCGCCGGGCTTTACCCCTCGGAATGTTTTTTGCTTTGGCCATCACGGCGGGCACGCGCCGCGAGATGGCGCGGAGCGGAGCGGCGGGTCCAGCTCAGCCGCCCGTTCTTTGGACGAGCGTGGGGCAGGTGGAGGGGCATCTGGCGCGCAACGCTTCGCCGGCGGGGGCTTTTTCCGCAAACTCCGCGACGCTGGCCATTGTCGCCCGCCGAGGAGAACAAAAGGTCGCGCTCTTTAACCTGGCGAACGCCAGCATCGAGAAGGTTTTGCACCCTGCAGTGGTGGGTCTGAAGGACCTTGAAATTTACTCCGCCAGCTTCGTCGCCCCCAACCGGCTGTTTATGATGGCCCGGGGCGCGATGGCGGCGAAGAAGCGGCATGGAAGCGTCACGCCAATGCTCGGCTTCGAGTGGGACACAACGACGGATTCGCTCGTCGGCAAAGTGGATACCATTGGCGCAAACGGCTTCCGCTCCGCGCGCTATTTTCCCCAAATCGGCTTTGTTGGAATGTACAAGCAGAGCACATTCGATCTCTGGGATCCGGCCAACGGGCGGGGTCTTGAGGCCAAAATTCCCGATTTGACCGAGCGCCCCCGCGTGTACGCTTTCTCGCCCGATGGCCACTGGCTCATTTTGGCGCAGATTGAAAATGCGGCCAGCCAGGACCCCGTCGTCGTTCAGCTCAAAACCGACCAGTTCGTGAATTCCTTGCGTGGCCATCACGGCGCGGTAATGAGTATCGCCTTTTCGCGAGACAGCACCAAGGTGGCGACGGCCTGCGAGGATGGAATGATTCGGGTTTGGTCCGTGCCCGGGTGGAAGCTGCTGCATACGCTGGCGGGACACGAAGGGCCCGTGCATTGGGCGGAGTTCTCGCCGCGTGGCCGATGGATTGCCTCGGCGGGTGAAGACGCGACGGTGCGCCTATGGTCAACAGCAAGCGGCCAACTGATGCAGACGCTTTCCGAAAGCCGACGCCCGGTGCTTACGGTGGCGTTCTCCCCCAATGGCCAGTATCTGGCGGCCACGACCGAACATGGCGTGTTTATTTGGAAACGAATCCGCGCCCAAAATTAACTCAGCCCTCTCCGCATATCATCCTTTGCCGCTACCGTCCGGGCCGCCGGGCGGCGATTGTGCTAAAATTTCCATGGGGAGTCGTGCTGGCACCGAGTCGAAACGATGAAAGTGGGAATGGTCAGTTTGGGATGTCCCAAGAACCTTGTGGATAGCGAGGTGATGCTGGGTTTGCTCACCGAGCGTGGTTATGAGCTTACGCCTCGCGCCGAGGACGCGGACATTCTAATCGTCAACACGTGCAGCTTTATCGAACCCGCCAAGCGAGAATCCATTGACGCGATTCTGGAAATGGCCGGGCATAAAACGGCGGGGCGCGCGAAGCGGCTGATCGTTGCCGGCTGCCTGGTGGAACGCTACCGCCAACAAATCCTGGAACAGATACCCGAAGTGGACTTCGTCATCGGGACGAACGAGCTCGAGCAAGTGGTTGACGCTTGCGCTTTTGATCTCCATGGGCGGCAAAGGGCTTCGCAAGCAGCGCCCTACCTCTATCACGAATTCACGCCCCGCGTGCTTTCCACGCCGCGTTATTCTGCCTACCTCAAGATTGCCGAAGGATGCGACCATCCGTGCTCGTTCTGTGTAATTCCCCAGATGCGCGGCCATTTCCGCTCACGCCCCATGCAAAGCGTGATTAGAGAAGCTGGCAATCTGGCCCAGCGCGGGGCGCGGGAAATCACCCTCATTGGCCAGGACACAACCAGTTACGGCGAGGATTTGGGGGTGCGCGACGGCTTGGCGCGGCTTCTTCGCGAGTTGGCCAAAGTCCCGGAGTTGGTGTGGTTGCGGTTTCTCTACTGCTATCCCAACCGCATCATTCCGTCGCTGATTGAAGCCGTCGCCGAAACGCCGAAAGTTGTCAAGTATTTCGACGTCCCTTTGCAGCACGCAAGCGGCTCAGTTTTGAAGGCGATGCGGCGCGGGTCGAATGGTGACGGATTGCTCAAATTGCTCAGTCGCATTCGGGCGGCGATGCCCGAGGTGACGCTGCGAACCTCCATGATTGTCGGCTTTCCGGGTGAAACCGAAGATGACTTCCGGATTCTCACGGATTTTGTCGAAGCCGCCGAATTTGACCATCTGGGGGTTTTCCTCTATTCCCACGAGGAATCGAGCGCTGCCTTTGCGTATCCGAATCAAGTCAAGCCGGCGGTCGCGCGGCGCCGAAAACGAGCTCTCATGGCGCTTCAACGGAAAATTTCAAGGAAGAAGCTTCAGGGGAAGGTCGGCAAGACGCTTCCCATTCTGGTTGAAGGGCGCTTCAAGGAAACCGAACTGCTTTTTGAGGGCCGGTTGGAATCGCAGGCCCCGGCGATTGACGGGCAGGTCTTTATTAACGATTATGTCGGCCCAGAACCGATTCCAGGGGAGTTCCGCTGGGGCACAATTGAACGTGCCGGGGATTACGACCTGATCGCCCGCTTGGAAGCTGACCGCCTTTCTGGAGAACCGGCTTCAAGTCGCCGGAATTCCACCGAACTGATGCAAATTCAGGCTTCTGCCGCGTCGGCGGATCGTTATGCGCTGCCCCATTTGTAAGGCCAAAACGCGCTATGCGGGCAACCCTTACCGACCCTTCTGCAGCGAGCGGTGCAAGCTGATTGATCTCGCGAAGTGGCTGGAGGGCTGCTACAAAGTTCCCGGAAATTACGATGCTGCAAGACAGACTGAAAATCCCAGAAATGAAGAATCCGACAACGCCCCTGGATAAGGCGCGCCGGCCTTTCATGGTTTCGATGGCCACCCTCGGCGCGGTCGGAGACCTGCCCTGGGCTCCAGGAACCGCCGGCTCGGCGCTGAGCGTTTTAAGTGTCGCGGGTCTCAACCTCATTCCCATTGGCCCGTCATCGAGAGCCATTTTCATGAGCCTGGCAGCCGTTCTTCTTTTTGCCTTGGGGGTTCCGTCGGCGGGAGCGGCTGAAGATTTCTTTCAAACGCATGACCCCGGCACGGTGGTGCTCGATGAATTTGTCGGCCAACTGATTCCCTTTGTCGCCGAGTCCAACCCGTCGTGGAAATTCCTGTTGGTCGGATTTGTGGCCTTCCGATTCTTCGATGTTCTCAAGCCCTTTCCGGCTCGCCGCGCCGAGCGGCTTCCCGGCGGTTGGGGTATCATGGTGGATGACGTGGTGGCTGGCCTGTACGCGCTGGCCGTCGTGCTGGCGTTGGGATTGCTGGGACGATGAATCTATGGAAAAAAACTTTGCGCCAAGTAGCCGCCGTGGATAAGAAAACTGGGCCTTCGACAGCGCCGGAAATTCATAAGATCACGCCCGCCGCGGCGCTTCCCGGTGGTGAGTTCGCTATTTGGGGCAAAGGGTTCGCCCGCAACGGGGGCAGCCGGCCTACCGTGCGCTTCGGGGAGGTGCCCGGCGAAATTCTGATTAGCTCTGCAACGCGGCTTATTGTGCGAGTTCCTGAAGGGGTTGAGAAGGGACATCTTACTGTGGACGCAGGGGGCGGCGCGGTGAGCTTGCCCATCCGCATCATTCTGGGCAGGAAACTTGCTGAAAATCTTCACCCCGTCGCCAACCCGGCAATTGACGCGGCCGGCAACATCTTTTCGACCTTCAGCGGCAGCCGAGGACAAAAAGCGCCGGTCTCAATTTATAAACTTCGCCGCGACGGTATCCTCCAACCTTTTGTCAGTGATCTCTTGAATGCCACCGGCTTGGCCTTTGATCGGTCCGGCCTGTTATATGTTTCCAGCCGCGCCGAGGGCAACATCTACCAGATCACGCCGGATGGCCACCGTTCGATCTACGCGGGCGGGATGGGAATTGCTACAGGAATCGCCTTTGACGCCCAAGAAAATCTTTACGTGGGCGACCGCACGGGAACCATCTTTCGGATCAATCGGGATCGTCAAATCTTCGTTTTCGCCACCCTCGAACCCAGCATTGCGGGCTATCACCTGGCCTTTGGGTCGGACGGCTGCCTTTATGTGACGGGGCCGACGACGTCCAGCTACGATCAGGTTTATCGGGTTTCCGCGAATGGAGAGGTCGCTTCCTTTTACCGCGGCTTGGGGCGTCCGCAAGGTCTGGCCTTCGACGCCGAAGGCAACTTATGCGTCGCCGCCTCGCTTTCCGGGCGGCAAGGCATTGTGCGCATCACGCCCCAAGGCCGCGCGGAATTGTTTGTTTCCGGCTACAACCTTGTTGGCTTGGCGTTTACCGGCCAACGGTCAATGATCGTAGCGACGCACAACGCCTTGATGGAGCTCAGCACCAACATCGAAGGAATGCCGTTGCTGAGGTGACCTCCCGAGTCAGCGAACGGTGACCTGGCCGACGATGGACGCAGAAATTATCGCCGTGGGCGCGGAACTGCTCACTCCGTACCGTCAGGATACGAATTCCCTTTACCTCACCGACAAACTGAACGAACTGGGAATCGAGGTTCGCTTCAAAACCATCGTGGGCGATGACCGCGGACGGCTGGTTGCCGTCTTGCGCTCGGCGCTTAGCCGCTCGCCACTCGTTATTGTGACGGGCGGCCTGGGTCCCACCGAAGACGATGTCAATCGAGCCGCCATCGCGGAGGCTCTCGGCCGGCAGCTTACCGAAGCGCCGGAGATTATGGACCGCATTCGCCATCGTTTTGCGCGCCTGGAGCGCCCCATGCCCGAAAATAACGCCCGTCAGGCGTTCGTCCCGGAGGGCGGCGAATGGCTCGAAAATCAGAATGGAACGGCTCCCGGCATCTGGTTAGAGCATGATCATGTCATCTTCATCCTGCTGCCCGGACCGCCGCGCGAAATGATCCCCATGTTCGAGTCGCAATGCATCCCGCGGCTTGCCAAGCTCTCCTCGGGCGAGCGCATCCGGACACGCGTTCTAAAGATAGCCGGCCTTCCAGAATCGGAAGTTGATCAACGCTTGGCGCCCCTCTACAAGCGTTATCAAAACCCCGCGACGACCATCCTGGCGACCGCCGCCGGCATCGAGGTTCATTTTCGCGCCCGAGGAAGAAACGCGGAAGAAGCAGAAGCCCTAGCCAGCGATCTGGCTGATCAAGCCGAGACGGCACTCGGCGAGCATGTTTATTCTTCACGCGGTGAAAGCCTGGAAGAGGTCGTGGGGATGTACCTGGTCATGAAACAGAAAACGCTGGCCACAGCCGAGAGCTGCACCGGAGGAATGTTGGGCGAACGGCTCACGCGTGTTCCGGGGAGTTCGAGTTTTTATCTCGGGGGGGTGGTCTGTTACAACAATGAGCTCAAGACGAGATTGGCGGGTGTGTCACCGGCAACCTTAGAGGCTAACGGCGCCGTTTCTAAACCGGTCGCCCAGGCATTGGCGGAAGGGATTCGCCGCCGCGCTGGGGCATCGGTCGGCGTGGGCATCACCGGTATCGCGGGCCCGAGCAGCGGCACGGAGCAGAAACCGGTCGGCTTGGTTTTCATCGCGCTTGCCGACGAGCGAGGGACCGAAATCCGGGAGTTCCACTTCCCCGGCGACCGCCAACGCATCCGATGGCTGGCGGCTCACTCCGCGCTCGAAATGCTCCGCCGAAGATTGCGAGGCGGCCCCAAAATTTGACGGCCGTGGCTCCGCGCTTCTCGAATCTAACCAATGGGTGAGGAAACCGCCCCCTGGCCCGGTGGCGAGCGGAAATCATTCGCAGGCCAACGCATCCACCGGATCAAGCCCAGCCGCGCGCCATGCCGGATAAAACGCCCCGAGCAAGCTTCCGCCCAAAGCCAACATGCCCGCCCACCCCGCCCAGCCGAGAGTCAACTCTACGGAAATCGTCGGATAGGTTCGGCGGATCATCCACCATCCAGCCCAAGTGGCGCTATAGCCGACGAGGACCCCGATGACACTGAGCGCCATAGCCTCCTTGACAATCAGTCGCACGATGTAGCCTTGCGAGGCGCCGAGGGATTTCAGAAGGCCCATCTCGCGTGTTCGCTCCGCAACGGTCGTGTACATGGAGAGGAAGATCATCAGGAATCCAATCGTCACAGCGGTGGAAACCATGACGGTAACAAAATCACGGAGCGGCGAAACGGGGTCCGTCGTCAGCATGGACATATATTGCCGTACTGCCAGCGCGCTATCCTCCGGATATAGCTTTTTAATCGAGCGCACTACGTTGCCGGCGTAGCGAGGGAGAGTGCATTTAATAAAGAAAATCGAGACTCGGTCATGCTGTCCGGCGAGGTGTTCGGCCGTCTGGAGAGGAATGAAAAGGCGCGAGCCCTTGCCGTGCTCCACAATGCCGCAAACTCGGAAAGCGTGATTCAGCAGGTTCAACGATTGCCCCACCCGCACGTTATCCTGCCGCGCGTAGTCGTTATCCACCAAAATGTCGTAGGGTCCCTCGAAAGGCCCTCCCGCCAAATAAGTAAACCCGCCGGTCACACGATTCCAGCTTTTCATATCGATTCCCCAAATCAACCTTGTTCCTAAATTGGTGACTCGGAAAAAAACTGGAGTCACCGCTTCAACCTGATCAAGCTTGGAGAACCGGCCAATGAGGCTCATGGGCAGCGTTCCGCTGGTTAAACCCATGAATAAGGAAGCTCCCGGCGGTTCTACCATCACGTCACCGCCAACACCGAGAATCCGGGCCGCCGAGGCTCGCAACATGCCGTGCGATAATCCGACCACGAGCATGACCATGGCCACTTCAAAGGAAACCCCGGGAATAGTGATGGGGGTTGGGACAGGCTGGTGGAGGAGGATCTGTAGAAT
>JAJYNF010000037.1 GCA_021786455.1 Acidobacteriota bacterium | reverse complement strand
CCTTCGTCGCCCACGCCACCGCCGAAGCCATCGCGGCATTCAAGATTCCTACCGCTTCCGCCGAACGCATCGCCCGCGTTTATGGCAAGCGCTGGCGCGAGGTTCTGGAGCCCATTTCAAGCGATCCGTCGCTCGCCGTGCCTTTACCCGGCGAGTTTTCCCTGCTTGCCGCCGAGCCGGCCTTCGCCATTGACCACGAAATGGCCGTGACGCTTGAGGATTTTCTGCTTCGCCGCTCCGGCCTCAACTGGTTTGCGGCGCGTGGCTTTGAGTCCGCCTGGCCAGCGATCGCCGACATCTTCGCCCATCGCCTCGGCTGGAGCGCGGCTGAGCGCCAAAGCGCGCTCGAATCCCTTGCCGCTTGTTCGGCGGCGCTTCAACTCTGATGCCTCTCGCTCCCACGCTTCGCAAGCGTTTCCGCCGCGCCCCGAGCGCCCCTTTAATCTCTCCGCCGCTCATCATTGCTCATCGCGGCGCTTCCGGCGAAGCCCCGGAAAACACCCTCGCCGCTTTTGACCTGGCCGTGCGTCAGGGCGCCTCCGCGGTCGAGTTCGACGTGCATTTGTCCGCCGACGGCGTTCCCGTGGTTCTGCACGACCGCTGGCTGGGCCGCACCACTTCCGGCACCGGCCGCGTCAGCGATTATCCCGTATCCCTCCTCAAGCGCCTCGATGCAGGCTCTTGGTTCAACCGCCGCCATCCCGACCGCGCCCAATCCCGCTACGCGAACCAAAAAATTCCCCTGCTTTCACAAGTCCTCGCCTGGGCGAGCGACCATGGTCTCCAGGTTTTTGTCGAAATCAAGCTGGGCGGCGGCGCTTATCCCGGCATTGAAGCCCGCGTGCTCGATGAAATCGCCCGCGTCTCCATGAGCGGCTTTGCCACCGTCATCTCATTTGATTTCCCCACGCTCGCCCGCTTGCGCCGGCTTGACCCGCGCATCCCCCTTGGCCTCGATTGCACTCGTCCCACTCTCGCTCTCAGCCGCGCTCAACGTATCGGCGCTTCCTTCATCCTGCCCCATTGGGCCTTTGCCCCGCGCCGCTTTATCCGCCGAGCTCACCGCGCCCGAATCCGCGTCGGCGTCTGGGACCTCGACCGCCCCCGCGCCATGCGCCGCAAAATCGCCGACGGCGTGGACGCCGCTGTCACCCGCTACCCTGCCCGCCTCCGCCAAATCCTCTACCCGCTTTAGCGGCGGGCTTTAGCCCGCCACAACCGAAAAATGCCGACCTAAAGGTCGGCGCTACGTTCTTAGCGATGGCCGATTTTTCGCCGCGGGCCCGTGACTGCCCCGCGTAGCCTCCCACCCCGCACGAGCGGACTTTTCACCCTCCGAGTGGCCGGAGGATTCATTACGCCGTCTAAATGTGACATGCTCTCCATGCTTTATCTTTCGTAACCTCCGCCTACGCTTCCCCGAGCAGTTGAAGGTAACGGCCCACGGATTCAATTCCCCGGTAGAAGTTGGGCAAGTGGAACTTCTCATTGGGAGAGTGCAGCCGATCATCGGGCAAACCAAAGCCCATCAAGACGGTCGGCACGCGCAAGTACCTGTCGAAGAGCCCCACGACCGGAATCGAACCGCCAGCGCGAATATAGACCGTCTTGCGGCCAAAGATTTGCTCCAACGCTTGCGCGGCCGCTTGAATAAATCGGCTGTCGGTGCTCACCAGGCAAGCGGGGCTGGAGGCTAATACCCGAACCGTCGTGCGAATACCAGGCGGGGTAAGTCGCTTGACGGCCGCGCGGTACTGCTGGATGGCTTCGCTGGGTCGCATAGCAGGCACCAAGCGCATGCTGACCTTCGCGCTCGCCGCGGCAGGAATGACGGTCTTCGCGCCTTCGCCCGTAAAGCCGCCGCGAATCCCATGAACCTCCAGTGTGGGCCGCGCCCATATTCTCTCGAGAACCGTATAACCCTTTTCTCCCACCAGTGCCCGCGCGCCCACCTCCGTCTTGAGAAAAGCCTTCTCGCTAAAGGGCAGATTCCGCCACGCTGCGAGCTCCGCGCGGCTCGGCCGCTCGACGCGGCGGTAGAAGCCCGGAATAGCGATTCTTCCGTCACGGCGCTTTAGCCCGGCCAGGATTTGAGCCAGCGCCTGAATGGGGTTCGGAGCGGCCCCGCCGTAAAGGCCCGAGTGGAGGTCCTGCGCGGCGCCCCGCGCTTCGATTTCGGTGTAAACGAGGCCGCGCAAACCCGTCGTCAGCGTGGGCAGGCCCGGAGCAAACATCTCCGTGTCGCACACGAGGGCCGCATCGCATTGAAGCCGCGCGGGGCGGCCCGCAACGTAGGACTCAATATGTTGGCCGCCCACTTCTTCCTCGCCCTCGATAAGGAACTTGACATTGATGGGAAGCCGACCTTCAGCGCGAAGGAACCCTTCAACCGCTTTAACCAGAATGTAAGTCTGGCCTTTGTCATCAGAGGCGCCGCGGGCAAACAGGTCGTTGCCGCGCGCGGTCGGCTCAAAGGGTGGCGAACTCCATTCGTCCCATGGGTCGGGCGGCTGCACGTCGTAATGGCCATAAAGCAGCAGGGTCGGCTTGCCGGGCGCGTCCAGCCATTCGCCGTAGATCAGCGGATTCTGACCCGCCTGGCCCTCAATCAGCTCGACCTGGCGCAATCCTATCTCGCGCAGCTCGCGGGCGATGAACTCCGCGGCTTGGCGCACTTCGGGTTTGCGCTCGGGAAGAGTGCTGATGCTGGGAATTTTGAGCCATTCGATGAGTCCCGCCAGGAATGCGTTCTCCTGGGCTTGATAGTACTGTTGAATTGTCATGTCCGGCCTCCTGGCACACGATCATACCTCAATCGAATGCGCGTATTTGCGGGAGGCGCATCGAGCAGTTGCGGTCAAGGATCAAGCCCGCGACGCGCCGCTGCGCTCGTCCCTCGCTCCGCGTCCTTGACGGCGTCCCCCTCGGTCGCCGCTCCCTCGATGGGGAACGGACGCTCCCCTCCTTTCAACGACCGAAAGCGGTGGGAAAGCGCGCGGATTGCCAGGAAGGAGGAAAGTAAGTAGAAACTTAAGGATCAAAACCCGGGGCTGGGTGAATGAGGGTGAAAATCCCCGGGTGAAGGAGCCCGGAAATGCGCAATGCCGCTCGAGGGAGATTCCCGGGGCGAAGCTCACTCTTTGCTTAACTTGGCAGCCAGGGCAAGCAGCAGCTTGCGGTTGGTAGCGCCCATGCGGTCGAAAAACCTAAGCAGTCTCCGAACCGATTTTGGCTGGGTCGTTTTTGGCTGGATTCGGAGCGGCATAGCAGGGCCTTTGTCGCGGAATAACAATTGGTAGGTCTCGACGCCGAGGGCTTTGGCAAAGCGTTCGAGCGTGCTGAGCGAGGGAGCGGTGTAACCGCCCTCCACCCTGGAGATATAGGAACGTAGCAGGCCCGAGCTTTTTTCAATGTCGCCCTGCGAAAGCCCCTTGCCCTCCCGGATGGCTCGAATTTGCTTTCCCACATCCATGGTTTTATGAAATCAGAATCACTCCGTGATTGTCAATAACCCCCTATTGTTCAGTTAGCGGATTACTCAATTCGTGGTTATACAAATTCTTGACAGCCTCTATGTCATTGGGGGACGAACCCCGGCGTTGAGCTATGATGGTGCGACCTTTGCGCGGCCGGGCGACGCCGAAGCCTCCGCGCAACCCTGCAAGCGCGAGGTTCGGTATATACTGAATTGGGGCGAGCTTTTGAGGGCCATGAAAGTCAAAGTGCTGTTTTTCGGGATGACGCGCGATCTCACGGGACTTCGCGAGGAAACCCTGGAGGTCTGCGACGGCGAAACCGTTGCAGGCTTATGGCGCGCGTACGAGCGGCGGTTCCCGGCTCTTCGCCAAGCCAGCGCATCGCTCCACTTCGCGCTAAACGAGGAGATGTCGAAGCCGGACGACCCGCTTCATGACGGCGACGAGTTGGCAGTGATGCCGCCCGTGAGCGGGGGCGCGAGCAACTCCCATTACGCCCTGACCCGCGAGCCGCTCCAAGCGGAGGGAATTTCGCGCTTACT
>JAJYNF010000153.1 GCA_021786455.1 Acidobacteriota bacterium | reverse complement strand
TCGGCACAACAGCAATCGTCTCGGTCGAGTAAGAGAAAATCGGCTGACCGGTAGGCCCGCTCGCATTGGCGGCGTTGTAAAGGACGTTCGGCACGAAAAGACTGGCCGGGCTGTTGGCGGGCGGAGCATAACCGGCCGGAGTGGGAAACGAAGTGAATTGAACAGGTGTCGCCGAGCGATAGAGGTTGTATAGCGTATAGACCGTCCCGTTGATGGTCACCGACTCCGGGGGTGAAACCGGATTGAGGCTATAGACGACATAATCCACCTCGCCGTCCTGATTGATGTCACCGAAAAACTCCAACCGTTGATCGCTAGACGTTCCCGTAGCCGCCAAAATGCCCGACCCATACGGAAGGTTGTAACTGATGACCGGGACCGGCGACGGCGATGCAGGCGCGCAGCTTGAGCCGTGACACATTAAAAATCGGGCCTGGATTTGGTTCGGGCCGGGACATGCCGGCAGATAGACGTTGGAATTTGACGTAGAAAGTACCTGAACGAGTTCATAGTTAGCGCCGCTATCCACTTGCAGCCAGTCGCCCGGGTTGATTCCTTGGATGCTATTCAAGGTGACGCATTGGGCCGTGCCGCTTGGAGCTACGGCCTGCGCTAACGTGGTGCTCGAAGGGGGAGCGGGATTGAAGCCGGCCTGGCCAATTTCCTGCGTCATCACTTCCATGGCAGCGCGGGCACTCTGAGTGGCCTCGGAGGTAGCTTCATTGCCTTGGAACCTCTTTTGCGATTGAGCAAGAAACGGGAAGACCGCGGACATCAGCAGAACAATAATCGCAACGGCCACCAGGGTTTCCAGGAGTGAGAACCCCTTCATGGTGCTGGATCGCCCGCCATTGGGCCCGTCGTTTGTCGAAGTCATTCCCCCTCCTAATACGGGTCGGACAGGTAAGTCGTCAAGGTCACAATGGGTCGGGCCGCCCCGGTATTGACTGCCAGCATTGAATAGACGGAAACCGATACTTGTTCGAGGGGCGGGCCACCGGTGGTTGGCAGGTCCGTGATCTGCCACATGCGGACATAACCGACGTTAGCTCCGCTTAGCGCCGAGCAGCCCGATCCGGGCCCGCCGACTGGCAGTTGGAGGCCGTCCACGCTCAGAAAATCAATGTAACCGATCGAGGGGCCCGACGAAGGGCAAACAGGTTGAGGCAGGGGCCCGGTTGCTCCGCCCGCCAGTAACCCCTGCGTCCACCCGACCCCGCTCATATTGGTGGTGTTGCAACTTGCCGGCTGCATGCTGGATGCTTGACTGCACGCGTTGAAATCGAGCGAGAGCAATTTTTCCATTTTATCTTGCGCGTAGATAGTGGCGCGAGTGACCTCAGTGCCCCGATTCTTGTTGGTCACTGTCGCTTCGAAGATCAAGGAGCCGAGACCAAATACTCCAATCAAGGCGATCAGGACGGCAATCAGGGCTTCAACCAGCGTGGTTCCGCGCTCCCCGTGCCGCCACGCGCCTTCCGCGGGTCTGGTCGGATGCCGCGTTGAACGAACATTCAAACCTAACTTCCGCTCCAATTCCCACTCACTGAATTCCATAGCCATGTTGAAACTGCCCCTCCTACGGCGACTGTCACCGCCTCGGTCATCTGAGCCGAGTTGGTTATATAAAGCACGTAACCCCCATTGCTGACTGGGTTTCCGGTGCTACTCACCGGTGATCCGCGGGTATTGAAATAGATATAAAGAGGGTCCGGACAGGGATTGGGGTCGGCTTGAATCTCGCCCGGATACGCGCTGATCGCGGTGGGGCGGCAACTCGAAAAGCTGTCCCCTTGAGAGATGTATTGCGTCCCCCCAACGATCCTTGGGGTTGAATAGGGATTATACGGAGACGTACAGTTCGGATCCACACTCGCGGGCGTATTGCCGCAGAGCTGCTCTTCCCAATAGGTTCCCGCCGCGACGTTAATCACAACCCGGTAGGGAGCGAACTGCGATGCCGCCTGCATGCGCGCGACGTTGAGCATGCTGGCTATGGAGGTCCCGTCGGCGTTGAGCCGATAGTCCTTGATGGCGTTGAGCGCTTGCGGGAGCGCGAAGGCGGCGACGACGGCGAAGATCAAAATCACCACCATGAGTTCAAACAACGTGAAACCGGAACCATGTTTTTTCACCAGCTTGACCTCCCACTGGCTTACGAACATTCCCGCCTTCCGTCGGCCCGTTGACCTTGTCTCGTATCTCGCGTTGCGGAAACTCCGGCTCTGCTTGGATCCCCTACCACTGCGGCCTAATGTAAACCTACCCAAAGCTAGAATCA
The DNA here is from genome assembly GCA_021786455.1 of Acidobacteriota bacterium. GTDB lineage: Bacteria > Acidobacteriota > Terriglobia > UBA7540 > UBA7540 > JAKCCV01. The sequence goes on along the minus strand of JAJYNF010000153.1, from coordinate 20,175 downwards.
AGTCCCTATTGCAGGATTAACCGAAGAGTTAACTTGCAATTTAATGGCCGCACGCCATCCGGCTATCTTATTCATAAATAAGGGAAGCATCAGGCAAAGCCTTCTTAAAAAAGACCGAAAATGGCCTTGCGCTGACGATTTCCGTCAGCGCCCTTCAGCGGCCCGAACGGCTTCTGCGTCACAATGGATCTCCTCGCGGTCTTTAATATGCAGCTCGTTAAACATACCCCAGCTTGCGTACTGCGGGGGCACAGGATTGTGCTTCACCCAGTTGCCGTCGGCAAATTGGAAGAAATTAGTGCAAGCGTTGACGTTAGTGTCCATCATGGCGGAATCGAAGGCGCGGAGCTTTGGGATGGCAGGCGTTGAAGGTCGAGGATGGCGTGTGGGAAGGGCTGCCCCACGCCAGATGCCGCCGTCCCAGAATGGAAATTCCCACTCCCATAGCGATAATGCCCGCAACCCACAGTTGCCTTTTCCAGCTTTTCATCATCACTTCGCTGCCTCGTCCGATCTAGTGTTCACCTTCTGGGTGCTGCTTTGATCAACCGATTATACTCCGACTCCGAATCAAAGCTGTGTGCAAGGTAATTGAGCCGTGGCCGCCAATACGAAAGCGAGGTCTTTCATTGCCCGGCTTGCGGAATTTGGGTACTATCGGCAGTCCGCGTGGTTGACCGCTGAATAGAGGGAGGCCACTGCTCAGCCCAATGGATCCGAACGCTCGAAAAAGGCCGGCCGACATTCGTAGCCATCCGCTTTGTCGCGCGTTCATGGCGGCGGGCACATTGGTAAGCCTTCTCGTTGCCGGAGCGGTGGGTTGGTTCTACTGGCGCGCAAGGGTCAGTTTGCCACAGGTTGACGGCACGATTCGGCTGGCGGGGCTTAAGCATCCGGTGGAAGTCCTTCGGGACCTTCACGGCGTTCCGCACTTAAGGGCCGAATCCCTTGCCGACCTGATGCTCGCGCAGGGGTACGTAACTGCTCAAGACCGTCTATGGCAAATGGATATGAGCCGCCTCATGGCCTTCGGGGAGTTGTCGGAAATTCTCGGCCCGAGCGCCCTTCACAGTGACATCGAAAACCGCGTTTTGGGCTTTCACCAAGCGGCTGAGCGAGCCGTCGCGGAGCTGGATCCTCATTCCCGCCGCCTGCTTGCCGCCTATTCCGACGGAGTCAACGCATTTATTTCCACTCACCACGGTCGCCTGCCGATTGAGTTCGTGATCCTTCATTATCAGCCACGGCCCTGGCGCCCCGCCGATTGCTTTGCCGTCGCCCTCAATATGATGAAGATGCTCAATTCTTCCTGGCGATTGGACCTCATGCGCGAATTCATTCTGAGCCGCGTCGGGCCGAAGCTCTATCAGGACATGTTCCCTGATAGTTCGCCGCTCGACCATCCCGTCGCGGAGATGGTTCAAGGGCCCGTTCGGGCCGTAGAGCCAAATGACCATGGACTGCTTGCCGAACGATTCAGGCCAGACGAATTTCCCAGCGCCCGAACTTTCATGGGCATCCTTCGCCCTTGGCATGATTTTGGCCCAGCCTTGGGCAGCAATGACTGGGTGGTCGGCGGCGCCCACACGAGTTCCGGCAAGCCCCTGCTATCCAACGACCCCCATCTTCACCTTGGCGTCCCAAGCATTTGGTATCAAATCCAGCTCGAGTCGCCAGAAGTTGATGTGGCCGGAGTAAGCCTTCCGGGCATTCCGGCGGTCATCATCGGCCACAACCAGCGAATCGCTTGGGGAATGACGAACACGGGACCGGACGTTCAGGACTTATTTGTCGAAAAGTTCAATCCTCACAATCCTCGCCAATATCTTTACGACGGTCACTGGCAACAGGCAAAATTGCGCCAGGAGACAATCCACGTTCGAGGCCGGCCCGATTATCAACTCACCGCCTATACGACCCGGCATGGGCCGATCATTTCCCATTTCGGGGGTCGCGATTTAGCCCTCGAGTGGACCGCGCTTCAACCCCACGCCCTCAGTATCCGGACGTTTATCAAACTGGACGAAGCGCAAAACTGGCAGCAGTTCAAAAATGCTCTTCGCGCCTTTAGCGGTCCCGAACAGAACATGGTTTACGCCGACGTGGAGGGCAACATCGGTTATTACGCTCCGGGCTGGGTCCCCGTGCGGCGCAAGGGAGACGGATCATTGCCGGTTCCGGGGGATACGAACGAGTATGGTTGGCAGGGTTATATTCCCTTTGAAGACCTTCCCCATGCTTTCAATCCGCCCTCGGGAATCCTTGCCACGGCAAATAGCCGCGTCGTTCCCCTCGGATATCCGTACTTCATCACGCGCGATTGGGAGGCGCCTTGGCGCACGGCCCGAATTTACCAGCTCCTAGACAACCACCATCATTTGACTGTCGCCGATATGCTCCGAATGGATTCGGACATTTATTCGATTGAAGACGAGTGGCTGGTAGGTTGGCTAATCAAGGCCGCCCAAGCCAGGCCGCCCCAAGGTACTCAGATGCGGGAGGCGCTGCGCATCCTGAAAAAATGGGACGGCGAGGCGCGAATGCGCTCGCCGGCGCCCTTGATCTGCAAATTTACCCGTCACGCGCTGATGGCGCGGCTTCTTCGGCCGAAACTCGGCAAAGACTATCGCTTCTACCACTGGGGCTTACGGTGGACGTTCGTGGACAATATTCTGAGAAATCAATGGAGGCGCTGGCTTCCGCCGGGCGATCCGGACTTCAACGCCACGCTGATGGATAGCCTCCGTGCCGCCCTTGGCCGCATTACCCGCCTCACCGGCACGAGCAATCCGCAGCGGTGGCAATGGGGAACCACAATTCCGCTGTTATTTCGGCATCCTCTCGACGCCCTGCCCCTGATGAAATACGTCTTTGATGTCGGACCGTTTCCACAGCGGGGCATGTCCACCACCGTCAAGGCCACCCGGCCGAACCTTGGCCCCTCGATGCGGATGGTGGTGGATTTTGCCAACCTCGACCATTCTGTGAATAACCTTCCCCTTGGGGAATCAGGACAAATCTTCAGCCCTTATTACAAAGATCAGTTTTCGGCATGGTACGCCGGCAAGAGTTTTCTGATGCCGTTCACAAACCACGCCGTTGCCGCGGCGGCGGTCCACAAGCTGACCCTTGAACCGACCACGAACCCGTTGTCGAAGGTCACTCCGTGATGCCTATCCTTATCAGTTCCACGCGGTCACCGTATCATTCGCTTTCGCCGAAGAAACCATGAGGCATTTTCATTCACTCGTGCATAGGAGGCCCTTGAACATTTTTGCCAAATCCTCGCGGTTATTCCTTTCAACAACAGGCTCCCTTCTTTTTGCCGTTCTGGTCACGGCTTCAGGAGTAGCGCGCTCCGCCGCCGCTCACCCCTCCACCGCCAAGCCGTTCTCCATTGCCTATCACCTCATATTGAACCGCCCGACCACGCACCTGATGCAAGTCGAGATCAAGGTGCAGGATATATCCGCGCCTTCCATTGAGTTCGTCATGCCGCGTTGGGCGCCCGGCCGTTACGCGATTTATGACTTTGCCAAGAATGTGCAGCAGTTTCAGGCGACCGACGCTCGAAATCAGCCGCTTGCCTGGAGCCAGCCGGATGACACTTCATGGCGAGTGGACACCGAGGGCGCCCAAGGCGCGGTTGAGGTCCGCTATCGCGTTTACGGGAACGACCTCACCGGATCTTTTTCGCAATTTGACACGACGCACGCCGCGGTCAACGGTGCCTCTGTATTCATGTATGTTGCAGGCCACAAGCCGAACCCGCTGACGCTGACCGTGAACCCTCCGGCCGGATGGAAGATCGTCAGTGGCTTCTCTCTTTCTACCAACCAGCGGACCTTCCGCGTTCCAGACTATGACATCCTAGTGGATACGCCGCTCGAAATCTCTCCGCACTTGATGATTCAAACCTTCCAGGATCGCGGCAAAACGTTCCGCGTGGCCGTCCATAGTTTCGACCCCAACGACAAGAGCATCGGTCCTCTGGTGAACGGCGTCAAAAAAATCGTGGACACGGAAATGGGCATGATGCCCGCGCCGGATTTTTCCAATTACACCTTCCTCTTTCATTTTGCGCCGGACATTGCCATGGGCGACGGCATGGAGCATCTGAATTCCACCGACATCATCATTCCCGGCAGCTTGTCGCAGGGAGCGATGGGCGAGGCGTTGCTCATCGCCGCGCATGAGTTTTTTCATCTTTGGAACATCAAGCGGCTTCGGCCGGCGGGTCTTGGCCCTTTTAATTACCGCGGCCCCGTGTACACCAAGAGCCTGTGGTTTGTGGAAGGAATCACAACCTATTACTCCTACCTGACGTTATTGCGTTGCGGCCTTTGGACCCGCCAGCGCTTTCTTGATCAGATGGGGCGCGAAATTCGTCGCCTCCGCCGGGACCCGGGCCGCCGACTGATGTCTGCCGAAAGTTCGAGTTTCCATGCCTGGTTTTATGATCGCGCGCCGCAGATGCAGGAGACGAACTTCGCCCATAGCACGATTTCCTACTACAACAAGGGCGCGATTCTGGGAATGCTGTTAGACCTCGAAATACGCGCCCACACCGACGGGAAGAAAACCTTGCTCGATGTCCTGCGGCTGATGTACCACAAGTTCTATGAATCACCTCCCGCCACGTATTACGGGCCAGGCCGCGGGTACCACGAAAAGGATATTGTCGCGGCGGTCAATCGCGTTGCCGGCAGCGACTTTTCCGATTTCTTTGCTCGCTACGTAGCCGGAACGGCGCCGCTGCCGTACGACACCGTCCTGAGCCAAGCCGGCATGGCCCTGAAGACCTCGGTGGCGCCGGGCACGCCGGCAAGTCTCGGAGCCTCGGTCGAGCCGGTGGACACAGGGATGAAGATCGTTTCCATCCGACCGAGAGGTGCTGCGGATCGAGCGGGCCTCAGCCGTGACGACATTTTGATTGCGCTCGACCATCGGTCTCTGGCCATTCACAGCTTGAAAAGAATGCTTGGCATTTATCCGCCCGGCGCCCGAGTTCCCTTCACCGTCCAGCGGCACCTGGTGCGCCACATGATTTGGGTTACGCTTAGCCCTCCTGCACCCAACGTTTTTCGATTGGTCAATTTGCCCCAGGCAACGCCGCAGGAAGTGGCGATTCGCCGGCAATGGCTGCGGTGATAGCCGCGTCAGCCGCGGCCAGAACGGACCGCCCGGGGGCGTGCGCGCCGCCAGGCGTAGCCAATCCCGGCTCCCAGGACAACGCCAGCGACGATCAGCAAAGTCCAGCGGTCCACACGCTCGAGCAGCCGAACAATTTCTGGCCATCGGCTGCCAAAGGCAAATCCCACCCCGGTGACGGCCACCGCCCATAGCGCGGCACCGCTGAGGTTGAAAATAAAGAATCGCCAGAACGGCAGGTCAAAGACACCTGCCAGGATGCCAGCAAAGGCTCGAAGGCCGGCAACGAATCGCCCCGCGAAAACGGCCCACGGCCCATACTTCAGATACAAAGCCTCGGAACGCTCGAAAGATCTCGAAAGACCAGAGGCATGTCGCATCAACTGGATAATCAGACGCCGCCCCGCAAAACGTCCGACCGCGTAGCCTAGGTTGTCGCCCAGCGTCGCTCCGGCGACGCCGGCCAAAACTGCTGGCGCGAACCCTAGGCGGCCTTGCCACGCCAAAAAGCCCGCAAAGAGCAAAACCGTTTCGCCAGGGACGGGAATCCCGGTGTTCTCGAGCATCACTCCGACGAAAATCACCCAATACCCATAAATACTGAAGTATTGCGCGAGCGTGTGATAGGCGATTTGAACCACAGCGGGTTACTGACTTGGCTGGCGGCGGAGCATGGTAGCAATCATAACCCAAGTCGCCGCCGCCGCGCGGAGTTTTCTCGCAACCTCGCGCCTCTAGCTAATGCCTCATTCGTAACTGCGGCTTTGGCCTCGCTCAACGCTCCCGACCGCTTCCTTTTTCCCTGTGCCTCCAACCGCCCCTGCGTGCTAAACTACAGCCATCGTGCGAGTTCCATTCATCGAGAGAATCCATGAGCGTGTGATGGTGGGCGACGGAGCCATGGGAACCATGCTCTATGCCAAGGGGGTTCCTCTTAACCGTTGCTTTGATGAGCTCAATCTGAGTTCACCGCAACTGGTGAAAGAGGTCCATTTAGGCTATGTGCGAGCAGGGGCCGATTTGATCGAAGCCAACACCTTTGGCGCGAATCGTTATCGGCTGGCTAAGTTCGGTCTGGCGGACCAAGTGAGGGAGATTAACCTGGCCGGCGCGCGGCTGGCGCGCGAAGCTGCTGGCGAAGACCTTTACGTAGCCGGCTCCATTGGCCCGCTCGATATTCGGATCGAGCCGCTGGGCCCTACTTCGCTCGAGGAAGCCCGCACGGCTTTCCGGGAGCAGATCGAAGCCCTCATCGAGGGCGGCGTGGATTTAATCCTGATCGAAACGATGATTAGCATGGAAGAGGCTCGCCAGGCATTACTGGCGGCGCGAGAAGTCAGCGATCTACCGGTCATTGTGCAAATCACGGTGGGGGAAGACGGCGCGACGCCCGCGGGCGCCCGCCCGGAGGATTTTGCTCGCCATCTGGATGCTTGGGGAGCAGATCTGATGGGCGTGAATTGCAGCCTGGGCCCGGCCATTGTGTTGGAAGCCCTCGAACGCATGGCCGCCGCAACCCCCCGGAAATTGACCGCCCAGCCTAATGCCGGCCTCCCGCAGATGATCGGCGGCCGCAGCTTGTATCTCTGCTCCCCCGAATACATGGCGGGCTACGCTCAGCGTTTTATCGAAATCGGCGCTCGATTGGTCGGCGGTTGTTGTGGAACCACCCCGGAGCATATCCGCGCCATCAAGGCCACTGTCCGAGCGCTGGCTCCCCGGGGAACGCGCGCCAGCGTCGTGGCGCCGCTCCGTCCGGTCCAATCGCTCGAGCCCGTCCCGCCGGAACAGCGATCTCAACTTGGCGCTCAGCTTGCGCAGGGCAAATTTCCGGTTCTTGTGGAAATCACTCCGCCCAAAGGCTGGGACGCGTCGCGTGAGATGGAAGCGGCAATGTACTTGCGCAATCATGGCGCCGACGTAGCCAGCGTTCCGGACGGCTACGGCTCGACCGCTCGAATGAGCGCGCAATCGCTCGCGGTTCTGATTCGGCAAAAGACCGGGCTTGAGCCTTTGCTCCACTTTAGTTGTCGCGGCCGCAATCTCGAAAGCCTTCAATCCGATCTCCTGGGGGCCTTCGCGCTGGGGTTGCGAAACATCCACGCGGTCACCGGTGAAGTGCCGCCGTTCGTTACTTTCCCCGCCGGTAGCACCGTTTTTGACATTGATTCGGTGGGCCTCGTCAACGTTCTTTCCAACCTTAATCGGGGCCTTGACGCTGGCGGGCATCCGCTTGGCACGCAGACGGCGTTCCTGGTCGGGGTCGGATTGAACCCTTACGCGCTGAACATCGAAGAGGAACTTCGGCGTTTTCGCTACAAGGTGGAGGCAGGAGCCAATTTTGCCGTCGTTCGTCCTATTTTTGACGTTGCGCGCTGGCGCGAATTTCTGCTTCGGCTCCAGCAAACCGGAATCCCGCCGATTCCCATCCTTGGCCACCTTTACCCCTTAACCAGCTATCGCAGCGCCGAATTCATGAACAATGAAATGAGCGTGCCCGTCCCGACTCCCATTTTGGAGAGAATGAGGAAAGTGGACACCGGAGACCCGGCGCGCGCCGAGGGGGTCAAGATCGCTCAAGAGATTTTGCTCGAGCTGCGCGGCCTGGTTCGGGGAATTCAAATTGCTGCGCCGTTTGGCCGCTATGCCATGGCCGTCGAAGTGGCTCAGGTGCTGGGTAGCGCCCTCGGCGATGGCCAGAGCCCGGACATCAACAAATCGGAGTTGACCTTGAGCCGGCCAAACTAATTCAACGTGGCCGGCAATTCTCCGTCGAGCGCGGAGGCGGAGCTGACTAATCATGCATGCTGCATCCAAATCGCCCAAGTCAGACTCTTTCGAGAAAAATCTCGAACGCCTCGATGCGATTGCGCATCAGCTTGAAGATGTTGACTTGCCGCTGGAAAAAGCCTTACAGCTTTATGAAGAAGGCATGAAGCTTTCCGCCCTCTGTCATCAGCAACTCGAAGAGGCTGAAGGCCGCGTGCAGGCTCTCGTCAAGCGAGCGGACGGAAAAGTCGCCGCCCAACCCTTGGAAGAGCCCGAAGGGGGATCAGATTCCGAGTGACCCCTACCGCTCGGGTTCGGCCAGCGATTGACGAAGCGCGGGGTCTGGTGGATCTCGAGCTTGACCGCCTGCTGCCCGCCGCCGATCTTTATCCTCAGTCTGTCCATCGAGCCATGCGCCATTCGATCTTTGCCGGCGGCAAACGCTTGAGGCCCATTCTTGCGATTGAGTCAGGCCGTCTTCTGGGCGCGCAGGACGCGGTTCTTGTTCCTCTCGGCGCCGCCCTGGAAATGATTCACACTTACTCGCTCATTCACGATGATCTGCCCGCCCTCGACAACGATGACCTCCGGCGCGGCCAGCCCACCTGCCATCGGGCTTTTGGCGAGGCTACGGCAATCCTAGCGGGAGACGCTCTGCTCACCTTGGCCTTCAAGGTTCTCGCTCAACTGCCTGCCCTGTCGGCCGACGCTGGGGTAACGCTCATTCGGGAAGTTGCTACCGCCATCGGGACCCCAGACGGCATGATCGCCGGCCAGGTGGCGGATTTGGAAGCATCCCACGAATCTACGACGCTCGCTACGCTGGAGCTCATCCACAGGGCCAAGACGGGAGCGCTGCTGCGCGCTTGTGTCCGCGCGGGCGCGCTCGCAGCCCGCGCGCCCCTCGAGGATCTGGACCGCCTGACGCTTTATGGGGAGAAGGTGGGCCTCGCGTTCCAAATCGCCGATGATCTTCTTGACGTGCTGGGCTCGACCGCCGAGCTTGGAAAGAAAGCCGGCAAGGATCGCCCTCAAAGCAAGGCGACCTATCCGGCGCTTTACGGCATCGAAGAATCGCGGCGCATCGCCCGGAAGCTGGTGGACGAAGCGCGCGCCGCGCTTGAAGCTTACGGGGTTCGCGCCGCTCCGCTCCGCGAAATTGCCGATTTCCTGATTGAGAGGACATCGTGATGGAGTCCCGGTTTTTGGCTCACATAGATTCTCCTGCCGACCTGAAAAAGGTTCCGCGTGAGGATTTGCCCAAGGTCGCTGAGGAGCTCCGCGACTATCTGATTTCGGTGGTCTCCAAGGTGGGCGGTCACTTGGCCTCCAGCCTGGGCGCGGTGGAATTAACCCTGGCCCTCCACTATCTTTTCGACACACCCAAAGACAAGATTGTCTGGGATGTCGGCCATCAGACCTACGGGCACAAGGTCCTGACGGGCCGCCGCGACCGCCTGCCGACCATCCGCCAGTACGGAGGTATTTCCGGCTTTCCCGTCCGCGACGAAAGTCCGTATGACGCTTTTAACGTCGCCCACGCGGGCACCGCTATTTCAGGCGCATTGGGCATGGCCGTCGCCCGTGACCTGAAGGGAGAGGTTTTTTATATTGTCGCAGTCGTCGGCGATGCTGGATTGACGGCAGGGCTGGAGCTGGAGGGTATCAACAATCTTGGCAACCTCCAGAAAAAGGTTCTGGTCATCCTTAATGACAACGAAATGTCTATTTCCCCCAACGTCGGCGCCATTGCCGGCTATCTCAATCGCATCGTCCACGGCCAAGCCTATCGCCGGCTGAAAGAAGAAGTTGAAAAGATGATGTTGGCGGTTCCTCGATTAGGTCCGCGCCTGCTCAGGCTTTCCAAGGACATCGTGGACTCGGCGAAGGAAGTCTTGATTCCCGGGCTGGTGTTCGAAGAGCTCGGCTTCGATTATGTCGGCCCGATCAACGGCCACAGCTTGGAGGAGCTACTGAACACGATTGAGCGAGTCAAGGACAATCCCCAGCCCACGTTGCTCCACATCGTCACCCAAAAAGGCAAGGGCTACCCCCACGCGGAAAAGCTCCCCGTCAAATTTCACGGGGTGACCCAATTCGATGTCGCGACCGGGGCATTTCACAAATCGCCAGCCAAGGCGCCCACCTATACGGCCGTATTCGGTCAGGCTGTGACCGAATTAGCGGAAAAAGACGCGCGCATTGTTGCCATTACCGCTGCCATGGCTGAAGGGACGGGCTTGGTGGATTTCGCCAAGCGATTTCCCGGTCGGTTCTTCGACGTCGGCATCGCTGAACAGCACGCCGTGACGTTTGCTTGCGGACTCGCTTGCCAAGGCATGCGGCCTATCGCCGCGATCTACTCTACTTTCCTGCAACGGGCTTACGATCAGGTGTTTCACGACGTTTGCTTGATGCGGGCGCCTGTCGTCTTTGCGCTCGACCGCGCGGGCATCGTCGGGCAAGACGGCCCCACGCACCACGGCCTCTATGACTTGGCTTATCTTTCCGCCTTGCCGGGGATGGTGGTGATGGCGCCCAAGGACGAAAATGAACTTCGCCACATGCTTTATACCGCGCTTCAAATGGACGGCCCGTCGGCCGTGCGCTATCCCAGAGGCAGCGGCGTCGGGGTGCCTCTCGACCCGGAGTTCAAACTGCTTGAAATCGGCAAAAGCGAAATTCTCCGCGAAGGCCGCGACATCGCCATCCTGGCGCTCGGTAGCATGGTGTATCCATCGCTCGAGGCGGCTGAGAGATTGGAGGAAATCGGCATCCATGCAACCGTGATCAATGCGCGATTCGCCAAACCATTGGACGAGGAACTGATCACCTGTCTCGCCCGAGAGAAGGAATTTCTGGTGACTGCGGAAGAAGGAACGGCCGCTGGCGGCTTCGGGGCAAGCGTTGCCACTCTCCTCCAGGACCGCAAAATCACGGCCAGCCTTCTGCGGATTGCCGTGCCGGACCGCATCATCCCGCATGGATCTCCGAACCTGCTCCACGCCAAATACGGCCTGGACGCCGACGGCATTGTCGAGCGCATTGAGAGGTTCGCACGCGAATCTCCGGCGCGCCAGCCCGTGAGGTACGGCTCTTCCCCGTTGCGTTGATTTTTGGGCCGCGGGTCAAGGGAATAGCCGGGCCGGGCGGACCGCCAAGACCTTTTCCTATGCTCAATTCAGCGAGGCGCACGGAACCCTGGACGCCAATCATCGCCTGACTCCTGGCGCGGTCGCCGGCCGCGTATGCCTTATTTTTAAGGAGCCCAATTCATTCTTCCGGAAGCACCAGCGGCCGCAATCCTTTGGCGCACGCGGTTTGGTTAAATTCCGATTAAAATAAGGCCGTTCGGTAACTTGAGCCGAGCCAACCTTTCTCGGTTAAACTGGGTTCCTGGCATTCACGGCGACTGTCGGCGCATATGCGCCAGGCGTTGACGAAAAAACGGGAACATTCCGTGCTGAAAATCAGAGCTGGACTCAAGCAAGGCGGCTAATTTATTATGCCCATTGAGAAAATCGGAATCGTCTCCAAACCCAAAAAGGCTGAGATTCGCGAGATTGTGCCGAAACTGATCAAGTGGCTAGGCGCACGCCAGATTGAAGTCTTAATTGACAAAGAAACGGGCGCGATCCTAGAGGACGGCAGCCGTTGCTATACGCGCAACGAACTTCCCGGCAAAGTGGACCTGCTCGTCGTTCTGGGTGGTGACGGCACTCTGCTCGCGGCCGCGCGGACTCTCGATCGAAATAACGTGCCCATCCTGGGAGTGAACCTCGGCGCGATGGGCTTTCTAACCGTTGTCGCGCGCGAAGATCTCTATATCGCTCTCGAAGGCGTGCTGAGCGGAAACTATCGCAGCGAAAAGCGCGTCCGCGTTGAAGGCCAGCTGATCCGAGCTGACGAAATCCTCTCCACTTTCCGTGCCCTGAACGATGCCGTGCTCAACAAAGGCGCCATCGCCCGCATTCTTGATTTTGATGTGTCGGTGGATGGAACATTCATTTCCACGTTCAAATCCGACGGCCTCATTGTTTCTACGCCCACAGGTTCAACCGCTTATTCACTGGCTGCGGGCGGACCCATTGTCGCTCCTTCAGTGCAATCGTTTTTGATCACTCCCATCTGTGCCCACACTTTGACCTATCGGCCACTCGTGCTCGAAGACACTTCAGTGATTGAGGTCACAGTCAAGAGTCAACGCGAGGCTGCCTATTTAACCGTGGACGGTCAGATCGGCTTCGCCACGCACAGCGAGGACATTGTTCGCCTGCGCAAATCCGACTCGTTCGTCGAACTGATTCAGCCCGCCGGCAAAAACTACTTCGACGTTCTCCGGGATAAATTGATGTGGGGTGAGAGGTAGGCGCTTAGCCGCGGCCAGATATCGGCAGGGCCGATGATGACACAGACAGTCACTGGGAACCATTGAATAGGTGGCCGGGAGGCTTTGACGCTCGCTGGGGCCAGACGTCAAGGGCCCGCAACGGCGCTGTCCCCCACCGGCTGCCGGCGGCCCAAGCCGGCCTTGAGAACGCCTGCGTGCCAGGCGTTCGGCACCGGAATCTCAGGGAACCCAGAGCGGAAACGATCTCATGGGAACTTTTCCCCGGCGGTTTGCAGTTCCAGCAGCTTGGCACCTCGCCAGTCGGGTAGCGCGGCCGGAGATTTCTATAAATGTTCGGCGCTCATTAGATCATCCAGCCGCTCGCGCGAGCGGATTAACAGGGTTTCGCTGGCGCTAACCAGCACTTCAGCAGGCCTGGGACGAGAATTGTAGTTGGACGAAAGAACAAAACCATAAGCTCCGGCAGTCATGATGGCGAGCAGGTCTCCGGGCTGAAGGGGCGCGAGTCGGCGGTCGCGGGCGAGAAAGTCTCCGGTTTCGCAAAGCGGCCCGACCACGTCGGCGGGGGCGCTTGGGCCCGCGCGTCTTTCGACCGGCCAGACCTGATGCTCGGAGCCGTAGAGCGCGGGGCGCAGCAAATCATTCATGCCGGAATCCACAACCACAAAATTTTTCTGCTCGGTCGCTTTCACATAGAGGACGCGCGTCAGCAAGATTCCCGCGTTGCCGACAATCGCCCGTCCGGGCTCGAGGATCAATCGGTAGGGGGTTCCGGCGACGCGGCGTTTGAGTTCGGCGATCAGGCGATCCATGTCGAGCGGTTCTTCATCTCCGTAGCGAATGCCGTAGCCGCCGCCCAAATCGAGCCATTGAATTCCCTGCTGCTCCAGCCGCTTGACGACCTCCAAAATTTCATCCAGGGCCTTCAAAAACGGCTCGACCTTCAGGATCTGCGAGCCGATGTGGCAGGCGATCCCTCGCGCGCGAAGGCTTTTGGAAGCGGCGGCGCGGCGATAGAGGGCGAGGGCGGAGCTTTTCGGCACGCCGAATTTGTGGATGAAGCGGCCGGTCGAAATGTACGGATGGGTTTCCGCCTCCACGTCCGGATTGACGCGAATGGCGATGGGCGCGGTGGTTCCGGCGGCGGCGGCTCGGGCTTCAATCACTTCCAACTCGCCTTCGGATTCGACGTTGAACATCAGAAGTCCGCTCGCGAGCGCGGCGTCAATTTCTTCGGCCGTCTTGCCCACGCCGGAGAAAACCATGCGGCCCGGATCGGCGCCGGCGCGGCCGACGCGAGCCAGTTCGCCGCCTGAAACAATGTCAAAGCCGGCGCCCGCTTGGGCGAGCAGGCGCAAAATTTTCAGATTGGAATTGGCCTTGACGGAATAACAGACCAGGCTCGGAATGCCGGCCAGACCCGATTGAATTCTGGAAAAATTCTCGAGAATGGCAGCGCGGCTATAAACGTAAGCCGGCGTGCCAAATTGCTCGGCAATGCGCGCGAGCGGCACGCCCTCGCAATGAAGTCGGTTTTGAATGTAGGCGAATGGCTCCATGACGGCTGGCGGCGTCACGCCGCGCCACAGTATAACCCATCACAGCATGAACCGCCTCCGCCCTCAAGAGAATGGGCGCATCGGCCTCGATGGACGAGAGATTGTCTTCGTTCGCTACTGCGGCAAGGACGCGATCCAGCCATCTTCGACCTGAGCGAGGCCGACCGAGTAACTTCCGCCGCAAATATAAAGCGCGATGGCAGGCTATAGATTACAATATCAATCGCGAGTCCGAGCGTTATTTGCGGACGCCGATTGATATGTGCATTGCGTCTGCCTGTTCAATTACTCGGAGGAGAAAATGTTAGGGAGCGAAGTCTCGTATGCTGAAAAGTCTCTTAAAGGGAGAACCTCTTATTCTGAGGGCCGTTTCACCGGCGTTGTCAAGGAGCTCTTCCCGCCCTCCCACGTCCTGCTTCCTCAGATAAACCAAATTTATGAGCTGGACCTTGCTTGGGGCGAGTACAACAAGCTCGATGGCCCGGCGGTAATCTCGCGGGGCGCTTATTTTCGTTCGGTGGAAGGATTGGACACACACCACTACAAGATCTGCATGAGGACTCCGGACCAGGTCAACGCTTCGGCGCGACAATCCAGGAAGAATTTCTTTGCGGCGAATGTCTTTGCCGTTGGCTACGCGACGCACGGATTATTCCCCTACCGTGGGAAGTTCCACCCGCAAATGGTCAAGGCGATCTTGAACATCATGGGCCTAGCGCCTGGCAAGAAAGTTCTCGATCCAATGGCAGGCTGTGGAACAGTCGGTATCGAAGCGAGCATCATGGGAATTGATAGTGTCACAAATGAGTTGAGCCCATTCGCTTGTTTGATGACGCGGGCTAAAATTGGCGTGCTTGAGACTGACTGTCGGGCTTTCGGACGGCTCCGCGTCGAGGCAAGAGAAATTTTCGACGCGCTCGAGAAGACATTCGACCACAGGCGGGGCCGCAGGAATTTGATCGACGAGGATGCGCAGGCGCCGCTTCGGTTTTCGGCAGCCGACAGTGACGGGAAAATTCTGGCCTCGCTACCTCAGAGCTTGCTCGAGCTCTTAACCTTGTGTTTTCTCGACAGCGTTGGTTATGCCGAGCGGCGGGCTAATAAGACGCCGCGAGACCTATTCCCGGATGTTTTAGGGCGGTACCTCGACGCGGTCGAGGCTTTCAATGGTTCGCGGCGCGAGCTCGGGCTAAAGGTTGGCAAGGCGTCCACCTTGCGAGGAGACGCTCGACATCTAAAACTAGAGGACGTATCGGTTGACGGAGTGCTCTTTTCCCCCCCATATTCGTTTGCCATAGATTACCTGGAGAACGACCGTCCTCAGTTGGAACTGATGGGAGTTGAGGTGGATGACCTGAGGGCTGAGATGGTAGGGCTGCGCGGCGAGGGGAGGAATGAAGAGCAACGCGTCGCGGCCCGACTGCGAGAATATTTCGATGACATGCGGCTCATTCTTTCAGAATGTTCGCGCGTGCTCCGTAGCGGTTGCTACTGCACGGTGGTCGTCGGTTCCAACACAAACCAGACGGGCGGCATCACCTTGGAGGACAGACTTATTGAACTGGGAGAGTCGGCGGGGCTGAAATTGCAATTCCAGATTATGCGAGAAATCGAGGGGATTCGAAACACGATGAGGGAAGAGTATTTGCTATTTTTCAAGAAAGAGTAAGCGGGGCAGGTTTCAGGACGAACCTCTTCCGGCCTTCGCGAGTTGAGGAATAGCGAGTATTCTCTCGAGCGTTTTGAGGGTGTAGGTTTCGCCGCGGGTGTTCCGAACAATGGGTGCCGTCACATCATTGATACGATAAAATCCCTTCCCATCAATAACTACAACTGGAAACACGCCCTTTTCCCTCGCTTCAATGCAAAATCGCTCGATCCGCGCAGCTTTGTCCCGCGCCGTGCCACCATCTTCAGCAAGCTTTGCCTCGATAGCTACCGTCGGTTGTTCTCGTGAGGGAAGCAAGAAATCGGGGGCCTGCTCCCAACCCGGCAGCTTCTCTCTTGCCTTCGTACGATAGAACGACACGCCATGGGCCTCCAAGAGTCGAGCGATTGCCAATTCGAGAATGTCGCCTTTAACGGAGGAACTGGCGTCCATGGCTTGCCGGAAGAAGCCGCCTACGTACCTTTGGTAAAGGAGTCGCCAATACGGTACCCCAGATTCCGCCAGGGCCGTCGCGCTCTTCCATCCCTCACGGGTGTCCGCTTTATCCTTTCGGCCCTTGAAGAGTCGCTTGTCCACTGAGTTCGGGAGGTCTAAAAGGCTGCCAGAAATGGACTCTGTGATTGTCTTGGCCAGAAATTTTGACGCTTCGAACCACCGTGCCGCATCCGCTCTTCCTATGTCCCGACCCAATTCGAACTCCCTCATCTGATCCTTTGTCAGCTTGATGCCTCCCGTTTCCTTCAGGAGGAGGGAGATTTCATCCAAGGATAGAGCCGCTATGCACCTGAGAACGAGAAGTGACGGGGGATAATCCACGAGCAACTGGGCGAGGTGCGTTTCATCAACCATAGTGAATCTTGCCGTTGCCTTGGAGACTCTTTCATAGTTGGCCTGAAAGGTCTCCTCGTCGTACAGGACTTCCTTGTTCCAAGCAACCGCCTGAAATGTCATCGAAAGGAGTTGCGTGAAGGTCTTGGCTGAGTGAACGAGAACCTTCTGGGCAAACTCTATTTGTGCAACATCGCCTTTTTCATCAGCGGCCAGAACGAACGCAGAAATTTCCCGGAATGCGGCTTGGTCGGTTCTTTCGGCCAACGCCAATAAACGGCGGTCCGGCTCGCGTGGGTCGGTTCTCATAAGTTCGCGCGCGCTCCTGTGAACTGACCTGCGTTGGACGCGGCGCTCCACTTTGCGGGACAACGGGTTCGGTCGGATCCAGGTTGGCAAGACATCTTTTCCGCCGCTCCTTTGCTTTGAAAACCGATTGGGAGTGTACATGTTGCGGCGCGGCTGGCTGTAGCGCCGCCCTTCAGGGCGGCAGGGGCGCGGGAGAATGCCCGCCTAAAGGCGGGCGCTACGGGCGACGATGAGAGCTTGCCCTGAGCGGAGCGAAGGGACATCGCCGCTACAACCCGCCGGTCCCTTCCTGCGTCAGGGCAGACTCCGACCGGCGATACAGACCGCGAGGCGTCGCGGGCGAGCTGGCCGAGGTCGAGGACGAGGTTGACCGCGCGGCGGCGAAGCTTTCGGACCTGGCCGACGCTGAACCCGCCGAAATCCGCAAGGCGCTGGAACTGCTGAAATGATCGCGGGCAAGGGCTAACTCCCCCCAGAAGCGCCCTCTGTCAACGGGCTTTTCAGACGCTACCCGGCGGGCCGGTAGCGTCTTAATTCGAGTTCGGCCATGGGGCGCGGCCATCGTGGCCGTGGCTGTAGAGCTGCGCACGGGCGAGGACGCCCGTGCCACAATTCATCGTGCTAGAATCCGGATCATGGACATCGAAAAGATGATGTAGTTCATCCTGGAGATGCAGGCTAAGCATGAAATTTGGCTACAGAAACATGAAGAGGCAGTTAATTGGTTGATACGGTGGACAAGCCCGTCAAACGCAACGGCAGCCGCGGGAAGTGAATTTCGGATCTCGGCTGGCGCGAATCCACGGGCGGCGACGCCCGTGCCACTCCACAGTCGGGCGACGGCGAGACGAGGGGCCGTCGGCAGACATCACCCTTCATCTACAATTCCATGGTACGCGGCGCTGATCAGGCGGGGCATATGAACGTGCCGGGGCTATGGGGAGTGGCGCGCCACTCGGGCGCACGTTCTGGCTTCGCCTGGGCGAGTGCGCGGCGGACACCGGCGGCGTCGTAGTCCGTGGTATAGACTGGCGTTCCGGGCTGCTGGCGCCAGGAGTCGTCCAGGCCGCCAGCGTCCACGGCGTCGAAGCCGAGAGCATCGAGCAGGTTGATCACGACGCCCTTGGCGCGCGGATCATCGCCCGCAACAGGCAAGGCGATGCGGCCGGGCGAGCCGGCGGGCTGGCCCTTCTCCATCAAATGTTTTGCGTAAATGTTGTTGAAGGCTTTGACGACCGGCCGCCCCAACTGCCGCTCGACCCAGCGGCTTTCCGTCATGCCCTCTTCGATTTCCGCGATGCGGCCGTCGCGCTGCCGCGGATAGTAATTGCCCGTGTCCACAACCACAACGTTGGCTGGCACGCCCTCAAATAGGTCCTTGGGCAGATTCCGGATTTTTGCCTCCGGAATGGTCACGACCACGACTTCTCCGGCCCGCGCTGCTTCGGCCACGGTCACGGCGCTGGCCCCCGTCTCGCGGGCGAGATCGGTCAGCGATTCCGGCCCGCGCGAGTTGGCTACCGAAACCTGATGCCCCAGGTTCGTCAGCCGCCGGACCAGCGTGCCGCCGATTTGCCCGGCGCCGATGATGGCAATTCTCATTTCTTTCTCCTTCCACCTTTTTTGATGAGATGACAGCTTAGAGCTAGAACGTTCAAGGCTAATCTCCGTGGCGTATTTCACGTAAGGGATACGCTACGCAAGAATTCCGCATTCTCTTCCGGCAGGGAGACGTTGATAAACATTCCCGCCCCCAGTTCAAACCCGGCCACCCGGGTGAGGCGGGGGATGATGCTCAAGTACCAATGGTAATAGCGAACGCCCGCATGGTCGGTGGGAGCGGTGCGAATGGTGTAATTGTAATCAGGGTCCTGCAAACCCCGGTACAACTTTGCCAGGACCCGGCGCAAAATGCGCGCCAGATCCGCCGCCTCGCGGTCGTTCATTTCCGAAAAAACCGCCATGTGCCGGCGAGGCATGATAAGCAGGGAAAAGGGGGTGAGGGCGGCATATTGGACGAAGGCGACAAAGTGCTCGCTTTCGAGCACGATGCGGATTTTCTCCTTCACTTCAACTTCCAGGACGCGACAGAAGATGCACTCGCCAAATTCATCGTAGTGGCTGCCGGCGTTGACCAGCCGGTCGCGGACCTGTGTGGTGATGACGGGCGTTCCGATGATTTGAGAATGCGGATGCTCGAGGGAAGTTCCCGCCGCTTCGCCGTGATTTTTGAAGATCGTCACCTGCTCGACGCGCGGGTCGGCGGAGGCGAATCGGAAGCGGTCGAGATAAGCCTCGATGACAAGCTCGACCTGGGAATCTTCAAGCAGCGCGGTCGTCTGGTTGTGAAAGGGCGTCTCAACGATGACCTCGTGAATACCGACGCCTGTAACCATGCGCCGGACGCCCTGGGAGACGCGGCGCCGCTCTCCTTCCCGTGACAGCGCCGAAAATTTGTTGGGAGTCACTCGCACTCGCCATGCGCCATGATTCGGGATCACCATCGTCGGTGGCGGGGTAAGGTGCTCGTTCCCAGGGCAAAACGGACATGCAGAGGAATATTCCGGCAGTTGCTTTTCCTTTTTTACCTTAGCGAACTCTTCCGGCCGTTTGGCGCGCTCGGTGGCGATAATGACCCACTCGCGGGTCAAAGTGTTGTAGCGCAGCTCAGGCATGGGCGATCCCCCGGCAGGACTTGCTATTGAATCGCAACCGGTCAGCCGGCGTCAACTGAAATCCAAAAGCGTTAGAATGGCCGAATGCTGACGCTAGAGAACGCAACCGTCGAGGACATTCCGTTAATCCTCGAGTTCATCCGTGAACTGGCGGAATACGAAAAAGCTGCCGAGCAAGCTCTCGCCACGGCCGAGGATCTTCGCCGCGACGGCTTCACCGGCCAACCCAAATTCCGCGTCCTCATCGCGCGCTGGGAGGGCGCGCCGGCCGGATTCGCCCTCTACTTTTATCACTATTCGACGTGGATGGGACGCCCCACGCTGTTTCTTGAAGACTTGTTCGTGCGGTCGCAATTCCGTGGCCATGGCATTGGAAAGCGATTGCTGGCGCATTTGGCGAAGATCGCAGTGGCGGAAGGCTCCGGGCGGTTCGAATGGCAGGTGCTGAACTGGAACCGGCCGGCCATTGAGTTCTACCAATCGCTGGGCGCAAAGGTCATGAACGAATGGCTCACCATGCGCCTCACCGGCCCATCCCTCAAGGCCCTGGCTCTAAGGGCCGAGGATGCGTGACCACCCTGGTTGACAGCAACAACTCTTCGGGAGCACTGGCCGTGGGCCACTGCCGACGGGCGCGCATCTCTCGAATCAGGTTGAAGTAGCGGGCAGGCGGACTCATAGCGCGCCGATCTTAAGCCGGCGGGGGGGCAGGAACAGTTGGAGCGAGACGTCAGGCGAACATGGGACGCCATTCCTAAAACGAAGGGGACGCCAGAAGCACACGAAAAATCAGAAGGCGCTAACCGATTGCAATAGGAAAATAAAGGTTGGCGGAGAGGGTGGGATTCGAACCCACGTGCCCGC
>JAJYNF010000112.1 GCA_021786455.1 Acidobacteriota bacterium | reverse complement strand
CATCGGCGCGGCCATTGAAGTCCATCGCACGCTCGGCCCAGGCCTGTTGGAGTCGGCATACGAAGCCTGTCTCGCGTTTGAACTCACGCGGCGTGGAATGGCGGTTGAAGTCCAGAAACCGCTGCCGCTCATCTATCACGATGTTAAGCTGGAATGTGGCTACAGAAGCGATTTGTTGGTCGCCGGTTCTGTTATCGTGGAAGTCAAGTCGGTGGAAGCATTAGCGCCGATTCACGAGGCGCAGATCATTTCGTATCTCAAGCTGTCGGGGTGCAAAGTCGGATTGCTGATCAACTTTAACGTCTGTGTGTTGAAGGACGGAATCAGGCGCTTCGTCAACGGGAAGCTTTAGAAAGGGCTCACCACAGAGAACACAGAGAGAAATATCTCTGTGCCCCCTGTGACCTCTGTGGTGAGAGGTTCTATGCTATCAAGCGAGATTCGGGAAACATTTCTCAAGTTTTTTTCCGACCGAGGGCACAAGGTGGTGCCGTCGTCGTCGCTCGTTCCGGCCAACGACCCGACGCTATTGTTTTCAAACGCTGGCATGAATCAATTCAAGGATGTTTTTTTGGGCCTTGAAAAGCGCAGTTACACGCGCGCCTGCTCCGTCCAGAAATGCGTTCGCGCTGGCGGCAAGCACAATGACCTCGACCAAGTGGGCCGCACTCGCCGTCATCACACGTTTTTCGAGATGCTCGGCAACTTCAGTTTTGGCGATTACTTCAAAAAAGAAGCCATCCCCTGGGCGTGGGAGCTGGTCACCCAGGATTTCGCAATTCCCAAAGACAAGCTCTACGCCACGGTTTTCCGCGACGACGATGAGGCGGAGGAAATCTGGGCCAAGATCATTCCGCGCCATCGGATTTTTCGCCGCGATGAGAAAGAAAATTTCTGGCAGATGGGCGAAACGGGCCCCTGCGGACCGTGCTCGGAAATTCATTACGACATGGGCCCCGAAGCGAGCGACTTTGGCCACACAGATTGCCAGTTTCCTTGCCCAGAAGATTGCGGCCGCTACGTCGAAATCTGGAATCTCGTTTTCATGCAGTTCAATCGAGACGAAACCGGCAAAATGACCTCGCTCCCTCGCCCTTCGATTGACACCGGCGCTGGCCTCGAACGGCTGGCCGCCGTGCTGCAAGGCAAAATCTCGAATTTCGACACCGATTTGTTCAAGCCGCTCATTGATGAAGCCGCTGAGCTTGCCAACGTCGAGTACGGCGCGAACCACGAGGCCGACGTTTCCCTCCGCATCATCGCCGACCACGCGCGCGCCGCCACGTTCCTGATTTCCGACGGCGTCCTGCCCTCGAACGAAGGCCGCGGCTACGTCCTACGCCTCATTATCCGCCGCGCGCTTTATCATGGCCAAACCCTCGGCCTGAAGGATCCGTTCCTCTTCAAAATGTCCGGCCACGTCGCCGAAATGATGAAAGACGCTTATCCCGAAGTCGCCCACAATGAGCACCACATCGCCAAAGCGATCAAGACCGAAGAGGAACGTTTCGCAAGTACGTTGAGGTACGGCGCAGAAAAATTAGACGAATATTTCGAGTTGATCCGGATTAACAACTGGCGCCGCGAGCTGCGTGGGGACTGGGCTTTCAAGCTCTACGACACATACGGTCTGCCCTTTGAGCTGATCGTTGATTTGTCCCGTGACAACGGTTTTAGCGTTGACAAGGCGGGCTTCGACCGAGCCATGGAGCAGCAGCGCAGGAGGGCGCGGGCGTCGTGGAAAGGTGCGGAGAAGAAAGCTGTGCTGCCGGTTTATCGGGAAATTGCCGAGGAGCAGAAAACCGAATTCGACGGCTACCAGCAGGTTCGCTCCGAGGGCTGCCAGATTGTGGCGCTGGTTCAGAAGGGCGAAATTGTCAACGAAGTTAAATCCGGCGAGGAACTTGAAATCGTTCTCGACCACACGCCGTTTTACGCCGAAGCGGGCGGGCAAGTGGGCGACACCGGGCGTCTCTATGCGGCTGGAAGCGATCACGAAGTGGCACACGTCACGGATACTTACCGCCCCATCACCGGCGTCATCGCGCACAAGGCTGTCGCCCGCGACGTGATTCGCGCCGGAGATATGGTCACCGCTGTGGTGGACGCGGAGCGCCGCGACGCCATCCGCCGCAATCACACGGCCACGCATTTGCTCCACGCCGCGCTTCACGAAATCGTCGGCACGCACGCCAAGCAAGCCGGCTCGCTCGTCGCGCCCGACCGTTTGCGCTTCGATTTTACGCATTTTGCTCCGCTCGGCGAGCAGTACGTGCTTGACATTGAGGATTTGGTGAACCAGCACATTTTGAAAAACGAAGAAGTAACCACAGAGGTCACAGAGCTTGAGAAAGCCATCGAGTCGGGCGCGATGGCGCTTTTTGGCGAGAAGTACGGCGACCAGGTGCGCGTGGTCTCGATTGGCGACGGCAAGTTCTCCAAGGAGCTTTGCGGTGGCACGCACGTCGCGCGTACGGGCGACATCGGGCTGTTCAAGATCGTCTCCGAAACGAGCGTCAGCGCCGGCACGCGCCGCATTGAGGCGCTCACGGGCGCGGGCGTGCTCGAGCATCTTCGAAGAGCCGACCAGACGCTGGCGTTAATCGGCAACACGCTGCGCGCGAAGCCCGATGAATTGCTCGAAGCTGCTGAGAAGCTGGCGGAATCGGAAAAGAAGCTGCGCAAGGAGCTTGAATCGCTCGAGCGGCGCCGCGCTCGAACCGAAGCTGGTGACCTGGTGGGCCGCGCGCGCGAGGTGAAAGGAATCCGCGTCATCGCCGAGCGGGTGGAAGTTTCCGACCGCGCGGCCCTTCGGGAGATGATTGACAGCCTGCGCGCGAAGCTCGGCTCCGGCGTGATTGCGCTCGGCAGCGCCGGAGACGGCAAGGTCGCGTTGGTCATCGGTGTCACGAAAGATTTGACGGACCGGCTCGACGCCGGAAAGATCGTCCGCGAAGCCGCCAAAATGATCGAAGGCACTGGCGGCGGCCGCAAGGACCTTGCGGAGGCGGGGGGCAAGAACCCTCAAAAACTCGATGAATCGCTCGACTCTGTGCCGGCAATCATCGAGAAGATGCTGTAGGCGCGCACGCTGCCCGTTCTTTCTCCAGGAGCGAGGCGGCCGAGCCACTCTTTCCTGGCGGACGCAAAATTTCTTGCTTGTTGACTGCTCGCCTTCGCGTTATAATGCCCGCATTCTGGTGGAGTCCTTCGGGCAAGAGCCGCCCGGAGGGAAAAGGGCGCCAGACCTGACCGCCAGCGTGAAAGCTTTCTCCGCGGTAAGCAGCGGGGTGAATAAGAAGGAGGGGAAGGGTTCTATTCCCTGCGCAACAGGAGGATGAAGGCTCAATGCGCTGCGGAAAGGGTTCAAGCCCTCTGGTTTACGACCTGTTGCTGGTGATCGCGGTGGCGGCGCTGGTTCCCGTAACGGGCCGAGCCGACCAAATTGTGGCAATCACCAACCGGCACGGTCAGATCATTTACGTTAACACCAACGTTCCCAGTAACCCTCCGGCGGTTTTCCCGCTCTCTCAGGCTTCGGAAGGCAATCCGCAAATCGCCAAAATTGACACGCTTGCCGATCGCATCGCGGAGCAACACCGGCTCGATCCGCGACTGGTCCATGCGGTGATTCAGGTGGAGTCGAACTACGACCCGACGGCAGTTTCGGATAAAGGCGCCATGGGTCTTATGCAGTTGATTCCTCAGACGGCGGCCCGCTTCGGAGTATCCAATCCCTTCAGTCCCCGGCAGAACATCGAGGGCGGAGTCACGTATCTCAAATATTTGATGAACCTCTTCCACGGCAACCTGAAGTTGGCGCTCGCTGCTTACAACGCCGGCGAGAACTCGGTGGTCCGTTGGGGAGGCATTCCCCCGATTGCCGAAACCCAAAACTACGTGCAAAAGGTGACGCAGCTTTACCGGCCCAAGGGAATTCGCTCAGGTCGGCCGAAAAAGCCGTCCGGGCCTCACGTTTCCACGGCGCCCATTATCCGATACGTGGATTCCGAGGGAGTCGTTCACTTTACCAATACAGAATGAGCCTAACGGCCACAACTCAGAACATTCATCGAACGGGAGATGAGGCCCCAAGGAGGCCCAACGAAATCTAG
>JAJYNF010000336.1 GCA_021786455.1 Acidobacteriota bacterium | reverse complement strand
GAGCTTGGCCGGCGCGCTCTGCAGATGGCCCAGCAATTTGGGCTTGAGTGTCAGGTTTTTGACGAAGATGCGATTCGTGAGATGAAAATGGAAGCGTTTCGGGCGGTAGCGCAAGGCAGCGACGAGCCGCCCAGGTTAATCGTCGTTCGATACAATCCGCCCGACGCTCCTCCCACTCCGGTCATCGGGCTGATCGGCAAGGGCATCACCTTCGATACCGGCGGAATCTCGATCAAGCCGGCAACCGATATGCACGAGATGAAAACCGACATGGCCGGCGCGGCCACGATGCTCGGCGTCATGCGTACCCTGCCGCAGCTTAAGCTGCCCGTGCGGGTGATGACGGTCATCGCCGCGGCGGAAAATATGCCGAGCGGTAAGGCTTATCGGCCCGGCGACGTGATTACCTCAATGTCCGGCAAGACCATCGAGGTGCTCAATACCGATGCGGAAGGGCGTCTCACGCTGGCGGACGCTCTGACTTACGCCCAACAGCAAGGCGCAACGGTTCTGATTGATGCGGCTACGCTGACGGGCGCCGTGATGATAGCCCTCGGCAACATTACGACCGGAGTGTTTGGCTGGGACAAGGACTGGGTGAATCGCGTGCTCGCAAGCGGCGCAGCCGTCGGCGAAAAAATGTGGCAGTTGCCGGTGGACGACGATTACCGGGAACTGTACAAAAGCATGATCGCTGACCTCGCCAACACCGGCGGCCGTTACGGGGGCGCGATTACGGCGGCCATGTTTGTGGGCGAATTCGCTGGTGATAAGCCGTGGGTTCATCTTGACATCGCGGGGACGCGCTGGTCGAACGAAGAAAAGCCTTATCTGGCCAAAGGGCCCACCGGTGCCCCCATGCGAACATTGGTTCATCTGATTACACAAACGAGTGGCTAGGCTATTCGGCGTCGGCCGAATTCAACAGGAATCCGGCTCACTTCCTGCGCGGCGAGCCATCCGGGACGGCGCAACATCAGGCCTCGGGATTTGAGTTTGGCGAACGACGACCCGCAGATGCTCCGCGCGCCGGGGTCGAAATCGCTTCAGGCCGCCTGCTGGCTTAGCCACGTTGCGCCTTCTCGGGGAAGCGAGTAGAGTTAACAAGCGGCCTTGCGCCGCGCTTACTTCTCTGTCCTGCGGAGGTCCGCTGTGGCAATGGTGACTCAACTGAGCGTCCGGGTTGAAAACAAACGCGGGGCGCTTGCCGAGATATGCTCGAAGTTGGCTGAGAAAGCCGTCAACATCCTAGGACTTATGGTCCCTCAACAACCGGGAGTGGCTCCGGTGCGGCTGGTGGTTGACAACGCAGATGCGGCCAAGAAAGTTTTCAGCCTCTTGGGTCTCGATTGCACCGAAGAGCCGGTCCTGGGCGCTCACCTCCCAAACCGACCGGGATCGCTCGGCAGGCTGACTCGAAAGCTAGCCGACCACAATTTGGATATTCTCTACGCGTATGGCAGCATGGTGAAGGGCGAGGAAGAGGCCATGATCATTGTGGCCACTTCCGATTCAGCCGCCGCGGCCAAGTTGATTAAATAAGCGCTCCGCCTACTTTTAGAGAGAGCTGGGTCATCGGCGAAGTCTTTAATCGCTTCCGTATGGATTGGCAACGACGCATCGTCAGGTAGCTTACCCAAACAGTTCAGAGACGCACGCCGACGCGAGCCAGTTTGAATCCAGCGAAAGCAAAGCTGTATAATTTAATTGGATCCTTCCTGACGTTGCTGGGAGAATAGATGGCGCCACTTTCCATGTACGAGAAGATCTGGAACGCCCATGTGGTCGTGGAATCGCGTGGCCAACCCGCGCTGATTTATATTGACCGGCACTTTGTTCACGAGATTACCTCGCCGCAGGCTTTTGCGGGGCTTAAGTCTGCTGGGCGGAAGGTGCGGCGGGCCGACCTCACCATTGCGGTCATGGATCATTCGGTGCCGACGAAGGGGCGTCATCTGCCCCTGGTGGATAACATGGCGGCCGCGCAGTTTGCGGCGCTCGAACGGAACTGCGGCGAAGCCGGAATCTTGCTCTTCGACTTAAACAGTCCAAACCAGGGGATTGTGCACATCATCGGTCCTGACTTGGGAATCACCCAGCCCGGGCAGACCATCGTTTGCGGGGACAGTCATACTTCCACGCATGGGGCCTTCGGCGCGTTAGCTTTTGGAATTGGGACGGCGGAAGTCGAGCACGTTCTGGCCACGCAGTGTTTGATGCAGTTTAAGTCTAAAGCCATGCTGATTCGCCTGAACGGTCGGCGAGCGCGAGGGGTGACGGCCAAAGACCTCATCCTTGCCGTGATTGGCAGAATCGGAGTGGGAGGCGGCACTGGCCACATCGTAGAGTACGCTGGCGAGGCGATGCGAGAGCTTTCGATGGAAGGCCGGATGACCGTTTGCAATATGTCCATTGAGGCGGGGGCGCGGGCCGGGATGATTGGTCCCGACGATACGACGTTTGCCTACCTGGAAGACCGGCCGTTTGTTCCTCGCGGCAAGGATTTTCAGGAAGCGGTTGAACGATGGAAATCCTTCGCCTCGGACCCCGAAGCTCGCTTCGAGCGCGTCGTAGAGTTGGATGCGAGTCAGATGGCTCCCCAGGTTACTTGGGGGACAAATCCTGGGATGGTGACGGATGTGACGGGGGTCGTGCCGGATCCGACATCTTTTTCAGACACGGAGCAGCGTGCAGCCGCCGAGCGTGCCCTGGTTTATATGGGCCTTAGCCCCGGCACCCGCATCCAGGACATTGCGATTGACCGTGTGTTCATCGGGTCGTGCACAAACTCGCGGATTGAGGATCTGCGCCTGGCGGCAAGCCTGCTCGACGGCCGGCGGGTTGCGAAGAACGTCAGGCAAGCTCTCGTCGTGCCGGGATCGGAGCGCATCAAGGCTCGGGCAGAAGCGGAGGGTTTGGATCGAATCTTCAAAGCCGCCGGATTTGAGTGGCGCGATGCTGGTTGCAGTATGTGCATCGGCATGAATGACGACGTGCTTCCCTCGGGCGAGCGCTGCGCCTCGACATCCAATCGAAACTTCGAAGGCCGCCAGGGCAAGGGCGGACGAACGCATCTCGTGAGCCCCATGATGGCCACCGCCGCCGCGATTGAAGGTCATTTCGTGGACATCCGCAAATGGAGTGTTGACGATGCCGAATGATGAGCAGCGCGGAGGGATTCATGACCTGGGAGGAAGTTGAGAAATCAATTCAGTTCCTGCTCGAAAATCAAGCTCGCAACGAAGCTCAGCTTGGCTTGCTGGGAAGCAGGGTGGATCAACTTACGGGCGACGTGGCGCAGATCGGGGACCGCGTGGATCAGCTCACGGAGCGGGTGGACCGGCTCACGGATCGGGTGGACCGGCTCACGGATCACGTGGGCCAACTCACGGATCTTGTGGGCCGGGTGGCAGAGAGTACCCGAGTTTTTGTCGAGCGGGTGAACGGCCGATTCGAAGAATCCGAGGCGCGATTTAAGCAGGCCGAGGCGCGCATGGAGAAGGTTGAGACGTCTCTCGCCGAAATGACCGACAAGCTGAACGGGCTTATCGCCATCGTTGAGCACCACGTCACCGACGAAGCGCGGCATAAGCGCCGAGATTGAGCGGCGTTACGCGGAGGTTCGTAAGTGGTTGGGCTCGTGCCGGCCAGAGCCGGAACCGCACGCGGTTGAGGACCCGCCGACAGGAGCAAATCCGACGGCTTGAGGGCTCGCCCACGTGGGCGAAAGGTCCAATGTGAGGCTTTGAGCCAAGCCGAAAGGTTAGGCGGGAGGCCAGGCGGATTGATTCGCGCAATGGGCGGAAAAGGAGACCGGTGAAGACGGAGATGAAAGGATGACCCCATTCAAAAAACATACGGGCCTTGTGGTGCCGCTCGACCGTGTCAACGTGGACACAGACCAAATTATACCCAAGCAATTTCTGAAGCTGATGACGCGCGAAGGCTACGGGAAATTTCTCTTCTATGACTGGCGCTACCTCGACGGGGAAAAGCCCAATGAGGAATTCATCCTCAATCAGCCTCGTTACCGCGACGCTTCTATCCTCTTGGCGCGCGCCAACTTTGGCTGCGGTTCGAGCCGCGAGCACGCCCCATGGGCCCTGCTCGATTACGGTT
>JAJYNF010000151.1 GCA_021786455.1 Acidobacteriota bacterium | reverse complement strand
ACTTCAACCCTGATTTTTCGCGCGAACATTCCAGCCTCGAAAAAGAATTGTAATCCTCCTGAGCGCTTTCCGGCGATCTTGCATTTGATTTCGGAATCCCTGAAATTAAACCCATGCGGGGATTTCGTAAGAAAGCTGAAAAGATGTTTTGGGCCAGGCCAACTGGATGGCTCGTACAATGACTCACTCCTCGTCCTCTCAACTCAGGTCGCGCGGTCTGTTGTGCGGGCGTTACCCTCTGCGACGGAAAAACGAAAACCACCCCTTTTTAGCCGAAGCCGGCTTCGGTTCGGGCGGCGGAAGGCTGGGCGGCAAGGAGCGTCCCTCGATGACCGCTTGCGGATTCTGCCGGATCAGCATCTCGGCGATTTCTTTCCCTCTCAGGCCGGCCACTTTTTGATAGCACTCTGAAAGAACCGGCGGGCGGTAGTTCAAGTCGTGAGCATCGGTGGCGAAAAAATGAATCAAGTTTGCGGTGAGCCAGTCTTCGGCAAGCCGCTGCGCCTTGGTGCCGAATCCTCCGGTCAAAGATTTCGCTGTTACCTGCACCAGGTAGCCCCGGCTCGCCCACGTAGCCAGCAAATCTGGCTTGCGCTGGAAGACAGGATTGCGCTCGGGATGGGTCAAAATCGGCGTAAGGCCGGAGACTTCGATTTCATAAAGCACGTTCTCCATCTGGTCGGGAATAAAAAACTCGGCAAACTCTACCAAGAGGTAACTCGTGCCGTTAATCGTAAAATCTCGCGCGTTCTGGGCCAAAAGCTGGAGGTTGTCGAAAGAAAGATTAAAGTCGCATCCTAGTAAAAGTTTGATCTCAGAGCCAACGGCGGCCTGCAGTTCCGCCAACCTGGCAGCGTTGGCTTGACGGTCATACCGGTATTTGTAATTGGAATGAGGCGTGGCTACCAGGTGGGTAATTCCGTCGGCAGCCGCCATGCGGCACATGGCCATGGCCACTTCCATGTTCTTCGCGCCATCGTCCACACCTGGCAAGGGATGGCAGTGCAGGTCAATCATGAGGTTGTTGGCGGAACTGAGTCCTCCACCTGGAAAGCCTGGCCGGCGAATGCCGCAGAAAAGCTCGGCCCAGCCCGTCATTACAACGCGCTCGCGCGCATCTCGTCAAGCTTCCGTATTGAGGCGGGGTCAAGGTAACCCATGGGAAGCTGTCACGACCGTTCGGCACGTAACCCACCGAGGGCGTGAGCCCGTGGTAGCGATCAAGAAACAGTCTGGAGCCAATTGGACCTCAATAAGTGGCGCGGCCGCCAGAAATGTCATAACACTGACCGGTCGTGAACGAGGCTTCTTTGGAAGCCAGAAAATGCACCAGCGCCGCCACTTCCTCGACCGTCCCCATCCTTCCCATGGGAATGCGGCTAAGCATGTAATCGCGCGTGGACTCCGGGATATCGTCCAAAATGGGCGTGTGAATGACTGCGGGTGAAATGCTGTTTACGGTCAAGTCGCCTTTGCTCGCTACTTCTTTGGCCAGCGATTTGGTCAAACCGATCACCGCTGCCTTCGTGCTTGAATATGGGATCAGCGATGGGTTGCCTTCCTTGCCGGCGATGGAAGCGACATTAATGATCCTTCCGTAGTGCCGCTCGATCATTTCACCGATCACGCTGCGGCACATCAGGAATACACCTTTCAGGTTAACGGCATAGACGCGGTCGAGATCCTCTTCCGCAAGCTCCCACAGCGGCAGCACGCGGCCGGCAATGCCGGCGTTGTTCACCAGGATGTCAATCGGGCCCAACTGCTGGCGGACCTCATCCAGGGCGGCGCCGATTGAATCCGCGTTCGAGACATCGCATCGCGCGGCCATGCCACCGATCGCCGCCGCCACCCGTTGCGCCGTTTCAAGATTCAGGTCCAGCGTGGCAATGCGCGCCCCGGCGGCGGCCAGCCGCTCGGCGATGGCTTTGCCAATGCCCTGGGCCGCGCCCGTCACCACAGCCACCTGGCCGTCCAACCGGAAAAAAATTTTTGACGGCATCGCTTGACCCTGGAATAGCTCCCGGGAATCCTCCTACCGAACGGAAAGCTTCTTAAAGTTCATTCGATGACGTGAAACTGCTTTAAGCGTTCCTCATCAACCGAAAGCCCAAGTCCAGGGAGATCTTCACTCAGCTCAATGAAACCGTCGCGAGCCGCGGGCTCTCCCTTAAAGATGTACCAAAACAATTCGTTGCCGACTTCTATGTCCACGGGTGGGAAGAATTCAGCCATCGGCGAATTGTAGCTGGCCATGACGATATGGTAGTTATGCATTTGCCCCGCATGGGGAATAACGGGAATTTCGTAGGCTTCAGCCAAAGCCTGAATCTTGCGCGCCACGGTAATTCCACCCACCCGGTTCGTGTCGAATTGAATCACGTCCACGGCGCGCGCGTCCACCAACTGGCGAAAGTCGTAGAGCGTGAACCCATGCTCGCCGCCCGCGATGGGTATAAGATTCATCGCCTTGAGCGCGGCATAGCCACCGATATCATCCGGGATGACCGGTTCTTCGAGCCAGCGCAACCGGTAGGGCGCGAGCAACGGAATCATCCTTCGCGCGTAGTCGAAGCTCCAGCCCATATAGGCATCGGCCATCAGTTCGATGCGGTCGCCAATGGCCCCGCGGACGGTGCGCACCAGCTCCACATTGCGCTCCATGCCCTCTGCGCCGTCCGCCGGCCCCCAGCCGAACCGTAGCTTCATGGCTTTGAAGCCGCTCGCTTTATATCGTTCTGCCTCTTGCTGGAGCTCGTCCAGCGGCTGGCTGTAAAGCCGGCTCGCATAGACCGGAATACGCTTCTTGGTCTTGCCCCCCAGCAAGCGAAATACGGGCTGCTTGAGCGCTTTTCCCATCAAATCCCAGAGCGCAATGTCCACCGCGCTGATGGCCACCATCCCGATCCCTTTTCGGCCAAAGGCGATGGTTTTGCGGTACATGTGCTGCCAGAGGTATTCCGAATCAAAAGGGTCGCTTCCGATCAATACGTCTTTCAAGTAAAGATCAATCACCTGCTTGGCAACTCGAGGGGCAAGCCCGGCGTTGCCCATGCCTACCCAGCCCGCGTCCGAGCCAAGTTCGACCAAAAGCCAACTGTGGAAACGGTACGCGCTCATGGGGTCCGCGGAAACGCCCAGCAAGTCCATTGGATTCGCGCAAAAGTGCGGCGGTGAAAGGACCCTCTGACCGTGCAACTCAACCACGCGGGTTCGGACCTCGGTGATCTTCATTGGCTTGCTTTCATGTGAACAGGTTTCGCCTGCAATCGCTTTCGGATGCTCAAGCGCCACAGGATAGCCTTTTGACGGATAAGCGTCAAACGTTATGCGAAGGTGCAAAAGTCTCCATATACCGGCTGCATCGCAAATTATTGCTCATCGGCTGAGAAAGTCGCGTGCTCGGCACAGCATTGCAAGGGCTTAAGGCATTCGGTATCGCGGCGCCCGTGGAAACAGAAACCGGTCAAGCAGCATCCTTCCTCCGACGATAACGATTAACAGAGGGAAACTATGTTCGCTGGCGACCTGATGGTCTCCTTAGACCGGCGCGAGTGGGAACGGGTCTTCGATGCGATCCCCGCCCCTACCCTCCTACTCGATAGTGAGGGGCGCGTTCAGCGGGCAAACCGGGCGGCGATTGAAACCTTGCAAAAACCTTTAACGGAGGTGATGGGCCGCCCCTGTCACGAAGTCCTTCACGGGCAGGATCAGGCTTGTATCCTCTGCCCCCACGCTGAGGCCCTGGCGTGCGGCCAGCTTCGCCGGGGGGATATATTCAACGCCCAGGAGAACAGAATATTCGACGCAGCATGCATCCCGCTTCGGAATTCTGGCGGAAAGCTTTTGGGAATCATTGTCTCTCTGCGCGACGTGACCGCGTGGCGCCGGAACGAAGAGGCGTTGCGGAACTCCGAGGAGCAGTATCGCCTCATGTTCGAAGGGAATCCTCATCCGATGTGGGTTTTTGATCGGCAAACGCTGGCTTTTCTTGCAGTGAATGATGCCGCGGTCGCTCATTACGGATACAGCCGCGAAGATTTTTTACGCATGACCCTTAAGGATATCCGTCCGCCTGAAGATGTTCCTTTGTTGCTCAATTACATGGCCCCAAGTCAGG
>JAJYNF010000337.1 GCA_021786455.1 Acidobacteriota bacterium | reverse complement strand
CGGGGATGGCGACGGCAGTGGGCGACGGAACCGTGGGCGGAAAATTGTCGCCGGCAACGGCCGCTCCGAGTGGGGCGAAGGCCGTAATGATGGATAATAAGCCGGCCGCGCGGCGGGCTTTTTGCTGGCAAACTTTCAACGCTTCCCTTCCCTGCCCCGAAACAGTCGGCCGATGGGCCCAAGCTTACCGCCTCGGGTCCACCTGAATCAAAGTCAGGTTGCGCCACGAAAAATATTTTCGCGCTACCCTTTGAATATCCCGAGGGCTAATTGCCAAAAATCGCTGGATGGCGCTATTGGCCAACCGCGGGTCTTTCAGAATCACAGCGTCGTCGCCGAGCTCTTCCGCCAGCCGTCGCGACGTTTCCAGGTTTCGAGCCATCCGAAAGATGATTTGCCGCTTGGCCTTCTCCAACACCGTAGGACTTGGCGGCCTCTGTTTCAAGCTTTCGAGAATGGACCTCACCGCCGCCTCGCCGTGCGCAGCGGAGTAGCCTGAATTCATCACGGCGAAAATCAGAAACAGGTTCGGGTCTTCGGTGAAGTTTCCTTGGCCTTCGGCCTCGAGCGCCATCGGCGGGTCATACACCATCCGCCGATAAAACAGCGAGCTTTTGCCTTCCGACAGAATATTGGCCATGAGCCGCAGCGGATACGAGTCAGCCGTGCCGTCCGCCGGAATATGAAAGCCCATGACGAAAGCGGGCAACGCTACCCTCAGGTGAAGGGATACGATGCGCTCGTGGGTCTGGCGCGGCTCCTGGGGAATTTGACGAGATATGGGACGCGAGCCGGCTTTTAACTCACCGAAGTATTTTCGGATGAGCGATTCCGCTTGCGTTGTTGAAAAATCCCCCGTCACGATCAGCGTGGCGTTGTTGGGAACGTAGTAAGTATCATAAAATTGTTTCACCTCGGCCAGCCGCGCGCGTTCCAAGTCCTTCATGCTTCCGATGGGCAGATGTCGGTACGGGCTGACCTTAAACGCCGTGTGGTAGAGCTCTTCAATCATTTTGCCGTAGGGTTGACTCTCCAACCGGTAGCGGCGCTCATCCTCCACCACGTGCCGCTCCGTATTGAACGCGCTTCGGGTGATGGACAGATGACGCATGCGGTTGGCCTCCAGCCAAAGCGCCACCGGCAGCGTATCGCTCGGCATGGTTTCCCAAAAGACGGTCGCGTCCACGGTGGTGTAAGCGTTGTCAATCCCTCCTGCGTTCACGATGTACCGCGAGAACTCGCCGCGGCCGACCTGCGGCGTTCCGTCGAACATCAAGTGCTCGAACAGGTGCGCGAACCCGGTCATGCCGGGCGCTTCATTTTTCGACCCCACGTGGTACCACGCCTCGAGCGTCACCACGCCGCTATGCCCCCGCGGGGCCAGAACCGCGCGGAGGCCGTTTCGTAATCTCATTTGGAAAAGGACGACTCGGGGCAACGGTTCGATCGCTGCCCGGCGCGCCGCCGTGGCCGACATCGCAAGAGCGAGCGCCAATGCGGAAAATAGCTGTTTCTGGAATAACCTGCCCAATGAAATCCGGCCATGGAGGGAAGTCAAATGCCGCAAACGCAAGTTTAGCACAATTACCGACGCCGCTTTGTATTCCGTTTTTGCGCGCGACGCCATAAATCAGTCCAACACAAGGTTGGCACGCGCAAGTTCCCTTCTGTCTCGCGCCACGCGCGCGGCGGCCATTCTTCGATCGTAAATCTCCTGGCAGCAAACGGCGCGGGTTATACTGAGCCATGCGCTCTGCTCTCGCAACGCTGTTTTCCGCTGGAGGCCGAACCGAAGATTCTCCCGCGCTTCGGCGCTTTGCGGTTGCGCTTCTTCTCCTCTCAACGTTCGTAGTTTTCATCGGAACGGTTGATTTCGGCTTTGTTTACGACGACTGGGAGCAAATCGTCCTGAATCCTTTTCTGCGGTCATGGCGCTTTTTCTGGCGATATTTTCAGCGCGATGTCTGGAGCCAAGGCGGGCGAGGACAAGGCAGTAATTACTATCGTCCGATATTTCTCGTCTGGCTGCGCCTGAACTATGCGTTGTTTCACTTGAACCCGGCGGGATGGCATCTCGCCGTGGTGCTGCTTCACGTGGTGGTTACCTGGATGGTTTATCGGCTCGCATGGCATCTGCTTCGGGATTGGCGAAAGGCGGCTCTCGCGGCCGCGCTTTTCGGCCTCAATCCCATTCATCTTGAAGCCGTGGCATGGGTTTCCGGCGTCACGGAGCCGTTATTGGCGGTTTTTATCCTCGCCTCGTTCCTCAGTTACGTCGAATTTCGCCGCGGGCAAAACCGCCGATGGCTTTGGGCGATAGCTTCATGGACGTTATACTTCCTGGCCACTCTCACGAAAGAAACTGCGGTCGCCTTCCCCTTGGTGATTGCCGCCTATGAGTGGTTTCTGGGAGCGTCGGCTGTCGTCGAACCCGGCGGCCTCAATGGTTCGTCCCTTACTCTTCATAGCGGATCGGCCGAGGATTGGCGAAAACGAGCGAACGCGGCGTTTCGCGGTGCTGCGCCCTTTCTCCTGTTGACCGCGGTCTATCTGTACATCCGGTTCCTGGTCCTAGGCGGGTTGGTTGCTTGGACGCGGCCGACTCCGTGGCGTTTTGCTGTTTTCACCCTCCCCTGGGCGCTGTGCTTTTATGTTCGGCTTCTCGTCTGGCCCGGTCCCCTTTCACCCTATTATGATGTGCACTGGATTCGCCATCCCGGCCTGATGAACTTCGGGGCGCCGTCGCTCATCCTTGCGCTCATTGGCGTGGCGCTTGTCATATGGACGCGCTCCCGGCCGCTCGACGCCTTCGCGGCACTGTGGATCATCCTGTTTCTTGGCCCAGTCCTCGATTTAACCCTCTTACCGTCGGGGAATTTTATTCAGGATCGCTATCTCTATTTGCCTTCGATCGGTTTTTCAATCTTGGTGGTTGAGTTTCTGGCGCGCGTGTTTTCGCGCCAACGAGGTCCGGAGCGCCTCTCGGGGGCTGCCGGGGTGTTTGCATTGGCCATCCTGATGGCTTATGCCACTTCGACTCTCGTTCAGAGCACCTATTGGGCCAATGACCTGCTCCTGTTTGATCAGGCGCTCAAAGTAGCGCCCCACAACGCGTATGCTTCGAACGGCCTTGGGACCGCGATGATGAATCACCATCATTACCGCCAGGCCGTTAAATTGTTTCGCGCCGCGATAGCCGCTTCCCCGAAGCTTGGCTATCCCTGGGGCAACCTGGCGTACCTATACTACGAGACCGCCCGCTACTCGCGAGCTGTCACTAGCGCCGAGCAGTATCTCCGGATTTACCCCAAAGCGCCGGATGGCTTCTATCTTTTGGGAATTTCCGAGTATCAACTTGGCCACTATCACCGCGCGGCGGCCTCTCTTGGCTACGCGGCTTCCCTCAACCCGCACGCCTACGGTTTTCACTACGCTTTGGGTCTGGCGCTGCTCAAGGAAGGCCATTCCGAGCGCGCGCTTCTGGAATTTGAAGCCGAGCCGAGCCACAGCACCAAGCGCGCCGACGCGGAAAGGCAAATCTCGGCTCTCAAGAAGGCCCTTCGGGATGTCCCCGCAAAATCCTCCGCCGCGCCTTAAGCCGGCTCTGCGCGCGCCCCGATGGTTTGACCCAGGCGGCCAAGCCTTGTTATTCCTCGAAGTTCTGTGCAATGGGGTAGCGGCGTCCCATGCCGAACGCTTTGGCAGTCACTTTCAGAGCCGGCGCCGCCTGTTGCCGCTTGTATTCGGCGCGAGCCACGCGCCGCACCACATCCGTCACCACGTTTCTGTCGAAACCCAGTTTTTCAACGATCTCGTTCACGCTCATGTTCTCCTCGATGTGGGCCCGCAGGATGGGATCGAGGACTTCATACGGCGGCAGCGTGTCCTGATCGGTCTGGTTGGGGCGAAGCTCGGCGGAGGGAGCCTTTTTGAGAGACGCCGTCGGAATCCGAATTGTTCCTCGGTTCGCGTACCGCGCCAACTCGTAAACCATCGTTTTGGGCACATCGGCAATCACCGAGAGCCCGCCGGCCATGTCTCCGTAGAGCGTGCAGTAGCCGACCGCCAGCTCCGATTTATTTCCGGTGCTCAGCAACAGGCATCCCCACTTGTTCGAAAGCGCCATCAGAATGTTCCCGC
>JAJYNF010000075.1 GCA_021786455.1 Acidobacteriota bacterium | reverse complement strand
GAGCGAAGAGAATCTGGCCGCGCCGCGCAAATGGCGCGGCCAGTCCTTGGTGGGCACGCCACGCGCGGGCGCGGCGGGAAAAATAACGCGCCATCCGCTTACCCTACGGCCTCGTGGTGCATTTTAGGTTTCCGCATGAGCCAGATCAGAGGCGCGACGAGCAAAAACAAGACCCCCAGCAAGCGAAAACCGTCAAGATAGCTGAGCACCTTCGCTTGCTCGTTGACAAGGCGATTGATCATCAGAAGACTTTGATGGCTAGCGGTGAAGAAGCTCGCGCCCTGTCGCTCGAACCGCCGCTGGATCGCGGTCGTGAGGGCTGCGGCCGTTGGGTTCCAAACGTTGACGTGAGCCGTCAGAACAGAGCGATAGACCTGTTCGCGGCGCGCCAAGAGTGTGGTCACGGTGGATATTCCAATGGCGCCGCCGACGTTGCGTACCAGCCCCGTAATGC
Source organism: Acidobacteriota bacterium (assembly GCA_021786455.1). Taxonomy (GTDB): domain Bacteria; phylum Acidobacteriota; class Terriglobia; order UBA7540; family UBA7540; genus JAKCCV01. The sequence goes on along the minus strand of JAJYNF010000075.1, from coordinate 3,692 downwards.
TGGTGGCGTAGCCCATATCTTCCTTACTGATGGGATCCACAGTGAGGGTGGCAAGTGGAACGAAAGTGAAGGAAAATCCCATTCCAATTGCAATCTGGGGCGGGACAAAATTCCACGGTCCAGCACGGAGATTCAACGATGCCAGCGCCAACGTGCCGAGAGCTGCCATCGGGATCCCGAAAGTCAGCATGCGCCGCATGTCCCACTGCCGGCTGATGAGCAGGCCAGCAATCGGCATGCACGCCATGGTCACGAGCCCCCGGGGCGTCACCCACCAGCCAGCGGTCACAGCCGGGAACCCGAGCAGTTCCTGCATGAAAAGCGGCATCAGCACATTGCTCCCAAATAGCACGACGGCCAGGATGGCGTAAAGCGCGACGCCCACGGCAAAGGTTCGGTGTCGAAACAAGCGGAAGCGAACGATGGGGTCGGGGCTTCGCACCTCCCACACGACGAACGCCGTCAGGCAGATGGCAGCGACAATGGCCAGCGTCAAAATAAAGTGTGAGCCAAACCAGTCGTCTTCCTGCCCTTTGTCAAGCATCACCTGCAAGGCCGCCATGCCGATGGCCAACATGCCAAGTCCCCAATAGTCAATGCGATTCGAGGTGCGGCGGATATACGGCGGATCGGTGATAAACAGGGAAACCAAAACCAGGGCCAGTACGCCGACGGGAACGTTGATAAAGAAAATCAGCCGCCACGAGTAGTCGGTGGTCAGCCAGCCGCCGAGCACGGGCGCCAAGATGGGCGCAACGACGATGCCAACCCCCCAAAAGGCCATTGCCTTGCCACGGTCCCGGGGAGGAAAGGTCTCAAGCAGAATGGCGCGTGAAGCGGGCTGAAGTGCCCCGCCTCCCGCGCCTTGTAGGATGCGAAAAACAATCAGCCACGGGAGTGACGGAGCTAGGCCGCATAAGACGCTCGCCAGGGTGAAGCTACTCACGGCGATTAACAACAGACGCCGTCGCCCCAGATAATTGGCCAGCCAACCAGCGGTCGGCAACACCACCGCATTGGCAATCAGATAGGAGGTAAGCACCCAGGTAGATTCATTGACGGAGGCGGAGAGATTTCCGGCAATATACGGCAAACTTACGTTGACCGCGGAAGTATCCACCAGCTCCATGATGGCGCTGGCCAGCACCGCAATGGCGATCAGCCAGCGGCTGATGGAATCGGAATCGCGGTCGCCTGAAGCCGACGGTGGCATCTGATTTAATTTAACACGGGTGCTAAGAACCTACCCATCGCTCTGCCAACTCACTTTCGGCCGAGTAAGCGGAGGCGCGCCACGAGCGCGCGGCCGGTCAGCCCGCTCAACTCGAGAAAATGCGGAGAATCCACGTTGTTATCCACGGCGGTGGCATTGTGCCGATTGGTGACGTCGTCAAAGCCCGCGCGCAGCGCCCACTCGAACCCCAGGAAGCCGATGCGCCGCTCGACGGCCACGTTCAGTGTGAAATACTCAGGGAACCGGCGCGCGCCCGGCGGCGCGACCAACTGCTGCTTTTGATTCACCAGGTCGTAGGGGAAGCCCGTGCGCGCGTCCAGCGTGTAGCCCAGATTGAAGCCGCGAGTTAACGGGAGCCAGCCCCACGAAATGAACCGATTGGGTGAGTCCCAAGGCAACGGCCCGCCAACCTGGGGACCAAACACCGGATTGTCAAGATTAAAATCGAGCGCTTGGTTCGTGCGCGCTTGCGAATGCTCGTAGGATCCGAAGACGACGTAGCCCTTCCCAAAGGCTTTTCGCGCTGATACTTTCAAAGCATGATAGCGGTCCCGACGGGTAGTAGTCAAAACGTAAAGGCCGCCGGGCGATGAGGCCGCGGCAGGCGAAGTGTTGACATAGGTCCAGCCGGCCGAGCCGATTTTTTGCAGGAATTCGGCTCTAACGAAGACGGAGCCGGGAAGACGCCGGTCGAGCCCTACGCTCCAATTCAGCACCCGAGGAGTGAGCAAGCTGCCGGGACGAATCTCGAAAGAAGTCTCCGCAGGCAACCCGAGCGGTGTTTGGCCCGTCGGGCCATAGAACGAATCGAGCCGCTCGCCCTGGAGCGGCTGAGTCAGGAGATCAAGATTGGAAACGTCCGTGTACTGGCCCACGCCCGCTACAAGCTTGGTGCTACCACTTTTCGTCAGCAGCCAACTGGTTGCCAGGCGTGGCGACGTTTCCGTCCGCCGCACTATTTCATCCCAGTCGAGACGCAAGCCGCCAGCCACCGTGAGGCGCGGGGAAACCAACCACTGATCCTGGACGTAGCCGGCAACCGAGAAATTGTCGCGGGCGAATTTCGGAGGCCCGAGAAAGCTTACTCTTTGGGAAAGCGCGCCGGTTTCGCGCAGGATTTTGTACGGCCGCCGGGCCGTGCTTCCCTCAAAGGTGATTCGTTCCAGGTCCGCCCCAACCCGGATATTCTGAGTTCCGCCACCATGAAAGGGCTTCAGAAACAGGTTTGCAATCCCTTCCACACGCCGCGAGTGGGCTATGGATGTCACATAATAATTTCCCCGCACTCCTTCCGGGGTGATCACGTAAGTTTGATTTCCCGGCTCGGGCCGCTCGGCAGAGCGAAAGCGGGTGAAAGCCGCTCCGAGTTCAAGAAGCGATCCGCCCTTGAGATATGCCTGGTCTTTGAGGGAAAAAAAGTCAGCCTCGGTTCCGAGATTGGACGTGGAGATCACTGGATCAAACAGATTCAGGCCGTAGTGGCGCGCGCGGTAGCGGTTGGCTACATAAGTCCCCGTCAGGATATTGCCTTCCGTCAGGTTGACTTGAAATTTGGCAAGATTGGCGAAGCGCCAGTCCGACGTATGATTGGCCCCAGCGGGAAGGCCGCTTTCGTAATGCGAGGAGTATTCAACCTGAGGGGTGACCAAAAACCAGGCTTTCCCTTTCCGAATGGGTCCGGATAACAAGAATCGAGGAAACCAGTTTTCAATATGCAGCCCGCCATAAGTCTGGAGCTGAGGGAAAAAGTCAGTGGCTTTGAATCGAAGATGGTTGTCGCCCATGCCGGTGTCTAAACTGAGCAGGCCTCCCGAACCTTCTCCATACTGAGCCGGGATGCGCGTACTTTCGACCGTCGCCGAGCGGATGGCGTCCACGCTCACCCGCAGGTCGAAGTGGCCGGAGGCCGGATCGGACATGTCAAAGCCGTCCAGGCGATCCTCGATCTGACTGGTTTTGGAACCCTCAATGTGAAGCTGGCCGGTTCCGTCCTGGAGCACTCCCGGCAAATACGGAAGAACATACCGAATGTCGCGCGTGACGGGATAGGGAAGGTTAATGATATCGGCATTGGAAAGCCGCTCAATGGAAGCCGTGCGAGTGGGGCTGATCATCGGCGGCGAATATACGACATTCACCTTCTGGACGTACTCCCGCCTATGGTTGAGCGAAATGTCAAGCTTGCCGCCCTTGCCAATCGTGACTTTCTTTTTGAGAATGGCGAAGAACCCCTCCTTTTCAACACCCAAGAGGTAAGTCCCGGGACTAATCCCACTTGCGACCCAGCGTCCGGCAAAATTGGTTCTGCCTTCAATCGAGAACGCTGAGCCCGGCTTACTTAGGGTTACTTTGGCCGAGGGAACGGCGACTCCATCCTCGTCGGTAACGGTGACCACGAGTGGGCGCCCGACAGCCACAGAAACATGGGGGGAACTCTGGCGTGAGCCGCTTGAAACAC
>JAJYNF010000128.1 GCA_021786455.1 Acidobacteriota bacterium | reverse complement strand
CCGAGGGCCAACTGCTGGCGCGGGCGCGCTCGTTCGAAGAAGACCTGGTGATCTTTGACACGGATGGATCGCAGCGCGAAATTCACGACGGTCCGGCTTCGCAGTTGGAGGAAGTCTATCAGAATGTTCCCGCGGATTCTGGCCTGGATATTTTCCTCCGTCACGTCGCGCGGCAGGTCGCCAAAAACCGGGTCGAGCGTTCCCAGGTAGTTCTCGAAAATCGGCGTGATGGGAATAACACGAAAATCAATGCCGAGATTCCGCGCCAGCGCTTCGGCGTCCCGCACGCTGCCCGACGACGAATAGGGGCCGGGCATCGAGACGCCGTGGACGTTCTCCGCTCCCAGCGCGTCGGCGGCGAGCGTGGCCACCAGCGAAGAGTCCACCCCGCCGCTCAATCCCACCAGCGCCTTTCGAAAGCCGCACTTGCGAACGTAATCCCGCGTTCCCAGCACCAGCGCCTGATAGACTTCCTCCAACTGCGAAGCCGGACCGTCGTGAATTTCGCGCTGCGATCCATCCGTGTCAAAGATCACCAGGTCTTCTTCGAACGAGCGCGCCCGCGCCAGCAGTTGGCCCTCGGCGTCAAATGCCAGGCTGGACCCGTCCATAATCAGTTGGTCGTTCCCGCCCACATGGTTGACGTAGGCCACCACGATCTTTCGCTCGAGCGCGATGGCGCGGAGCATGTCGTGCCGCAACTTGATTTTTTCGACGTTGTAGGGTGAAGAAGCGATGTTCAGAAGAACCTCGGCTCCGGCCCTCGCGATTTCCTCCACGGGATCACGAGGATAAAGCTGCTGCTTCCAGAAATTCTTGTCGTTCCAAACGTCTTCGCAGATGGTCGTGCCGAGGTGAATTCCGTCGAGGTCGTAGATGCCGGCTCGGACTCCCGGCTCGAAGTATCGCGATTCATCGAAAACGTCGTAATACGGCAGCAGAATCTTGACGTAGTCGAGCACAATCCGTCCGCGCCGCACGAGCGCCGCCGCGTTCGACGCCGGCTTGCCCGACGCCGCCGACCGGCGCACGTACCCGACCAGGACGGCCACATCCGGCAGCCGCGCCACGAGGCATTTCAATGCGTCTTCCGAGCGGCGAACGAACTCGCTCCTCTCGACCAGGTCGCGCGGCGGATATCCGCAAATGGCCAGCTCCGGAAACACCACCAGCTCCGCGCCGCGGTCTTTGGCCTGCTGAGCGAAGCGAACAATCCGCTCCGCGTTGCCGTCAAAGTCGCCAATGACGGTGTTAATTTGTGCCAGGGCAATTTTCAATGGACATTTCCTGCGCCGCGCGGACCATCGGGGCCCGCGGCGCTTCCGTCGCGCCAGCCACATTGTAGCGCAGGCCGAAGCGGCCGCAACCGAAAGGTGAATCGGGCGTGTTCGGGCCACCCCGACCTCTTAAAAGCATTTTTGAGATGGAGCAGGGATTGTGGAAAACACAGGTTCCTGCCGCGGGCCGTTGCCGCCCGCGGCACTTGATTTGGAGAGCCGATGCGGCTACACCGTGAACGAGCTGCCGCAGCCGCACGTCGTCTTGACGTTGGGATTGTCGAACTTGAACCCCGAGCCTTCTAGGCTCTCGACAAAATCAATCTTCGTGCCGTTGAGGTACATCAAGGAGGCATGGTCCACGAACACCTTCAGCCCGTCGAACTCGTAAGTCTTGTCAATGGGGCTCGCCTCATCTTCAAAATTCATCTGGTAGGAAAATCCTGAACAGCCGCCGCCCACTACAGCCACGCGCAAGCCGAGGGGCTGCGGGCTTTGTTGCCCCATGATTTCCTTGACCTTCTCGACAGCGTGGGTCGTTAGCTCCAAAGCCATTCTTTATACCCTCCCGCAAAGATTAAGGCGATCTTCTCGCCTGCTTCCAGGCTCAAGAATAACAAGTTCCCATCTTGAAATCAAGGTGCGCTGCGGACTAACCGGCGCGACACCCCTGCATCCCTCGCTTTGAGGCAGGTTGAGCATCGCAGGTTGCTTATCCATGGGCCATCGCCGGACTCCGATGGCGCGGCCGCGGCTGCTCGTCGCTGAGCGCGATGAGCCATGCCGTGGTACCCTGACTTTAGAATGGAGTTTGGAGGAGAAGCTCGCATGCCTCGCCGAACTATTGCCATCATCGTGCCGCTTGTCCTGTTGGCGAGCGGCTTGCGCGCCGCCCCGCCACGCGAGGAGACGAAGGCGCCGTTCGAGCCTGTGCAGGTTCTTCGCGTCGTCCCCCCGGACTACCCGTCCGGCAGCATCGCAACCGGCACGGTCATCCTCAAGGTAACGGTGGGCCCGTCGGGCAATGTCCGTCGTCTCGACGTGACCCACGGCATAGCTTCGCTCACCAGCGCCGCCGAACAGGCGGTGCGAAGGTGGCAGTTCCGTCCCGCGAGACTTGCCGGCAGCACCACAAGGAGCTCGACAACCGCCGCCATCAGCTTCGTCAGTACGTTCGCTTCCGTGCCGTCATGGACGGCCCCGCCCACACGGGAGAGGGCATCGCGGTTCGAGCCCGTCCAAGCTGTCTCGGTTACAGGCGCGGTGTTTCCGTTCACAAGCGGCGCCGTCCAAGGCTACCCTCCTTTTGTCACCGTCGTCTTGCGGGTGACGGTCGGCAGGTCTGGCGATATCGCGCATATAGACGTGCTGCGCGGCGTAACATCGCTTACGAAAGAGGCCGAGCGGACGCTCCGCAAGTGGCATTTCCGGCCAGCGAGGCTGGGCGGCATGCCGGTGGCGAGTCAGATGATTGCGACGTTTACGTTCCGTCTGTGGCTCGGCCCGATGAACAGTCCACAGAAGTAGCGCCCGGCTTGGCCTTCACGGACCACGCGCTTCATCGCTGTCAACACGGCCTTTCGCGAGATTAAAACCGAGAAAAGCCATTAGTGGTAGAATCGCAACGGGGGACTAGGGTTTGAGCGGAGATGAAACGCGGCGCTGCGCTGAGCTCTGGCAAGATGCCCATGAAGGCGGCGCCACCGAGGGGTGACTTGATGCTGAGACCTCTGATTGCATTTGGACTCGTGGTGGTTCCTGTCATGCTGGTAAGTCTCAGTTGCGGTGGGGGGCCGGCGCCGAACATTCTTCAGCCAACCATGGGCTCGGTGACTTTGCTGGCTGGCGACGCTCCCGCGTGCGACATCATTGCCGCGCCGGTCACTATCACGAGCGCCACCCTCACGCCACAAAGCGGTGGCTCGCCGGTGAGCCTGATTGTCTCTTCATCGCCGGTCACGCTCGATTTCGCCTCGCTCGCCGATTTATTGACCTTGCTCACGCAGATGCGCGTTCCGACCGGCACTTATTCCCAACTGACGGTTCAGGTCACGATTTCCCGCCTCGTCGTCATCAACACAACGGTCACGCCGCCAGCGCCGGCCACAATTTCCGTTCCCTCCTCTACGGCGACGCTCACCTTTAGCCTCAACCCGGCGCTCGTGGTCAGCGCCACCGCGCCCGGCGTTGCGCAAATAGATTTCAATCTGCTTCAATCCGTCCAGGTCAGCAGCACCGGTCAACTAACCGGCGCGGTCAATCCTGCGGTTCAGGTCTCACTGCCTGCCTCGGGCGTCACCGCGGGCTTCGGCGAGATGGAAGATTTGTCCGGCATCGTCCAGTCAGTCAACTCGTCGGCGGGAACGTTTACCCTGCCGATGCCTGGCATCCCGACAGAATCGCTTACCATCCAAATCAGCAATGCTACCCTGTTCGACAACGCGGGCGGGCTCGGTGGTTTGGTGCCGGGCAAATCCTTTGTGGAGGTGAGCGCTATTCTCGACTCAAGCGGTGACGTTCTCGCCACTGAAGTTGATGCGGAGGCGGAAGACGATCCGAGTCTGAACGAAGCGGCCTTTGAAGGAGTGGTTACTTCCGTGACTCGGAACTCCTCGGGCAGCCCGACTCAACTGACGCTTTACGTCCGGCAGGCGCAGCCGCCCTTGAGCGATGTTGCAGTGCCCGGCCAGGTAACGTTCAATATTACGTCGAACACTACGCTGGGGCTTTTTCCGATTCGGCTCAACCCGGGCAACATTCCTTTTGGCCTGTCGAATCTCGGTCCCGGCCAGGAGGTGGTCGTTCACGCCCAAATGCTCACGGCTAACCCGCTCACGCTCGACGCCAACGCCATCTTCCTACATCTTCAA
>JAJYNF010000095.1 GCA_021786455.1 Acidobacteriota bacterium | reverse complement strand
CGAGCGACGCCGCCTTTTCGAGCTCCGCCGCGGCGCCGGGCTGATCCCCGTTCAGCGCCAACGCGCGCGCCAAACGCTTGTATAAGGCCGGATCCTTCGGCCGGGCGCGAATGGCGTCGCGGTAAGTGGGCACCGCCAGCGCGTAATTCTTATCGGCGACCAGCAAATCGCCCAACGCTTCAAGCGCCTCCGGATAATCCGGCCGGAGTTTAATGGCTTGATTGAGCTGTTCTTCCGCCGCCGCGTTCTCCCCAAGAGCTTTCATTACCATCGCGAGGCGGTAATGCAGCTCGGGACTTTGGGGGCGCAGGATCGCCGCGGCTTGGTACTCATGCAAAGCTTTGCGAAGATGATGGGCTGTCTCGTAGGCGTTCGCCAGGTGAAGGCGCGCGTCGGCATCGTCGGGACTCAAGCGAACCTCCTGCTGATACTCCTTGATGAACCCGGCAATGTCGCCTTTCGCCTCGAGCGACTCCGCCAGATTGCGATGGTAGCCCGCCGAATGAGGAGCCAAGCTGACTGCCTTGCGCAATTCGGCTACCGCCCCCTGAAGGTCGCCCGTCTTTCGGAGCAGCAATCCGAGCTGCTCGTGAAGCCGCGGGTCGCTGGGTTTCAATCCCACAGCCTCTCGATACTCGCTGATCGCCGCCAAATGATTGCCCATCGAAAGGTACGCGGCGGCAAGGTCGGCATGCGCGGTCGCGCTTTGCGGTTTCCGCCGCACCAGTCGTTCCAACACCTTGACCTCGTCGGTATAGTCTCCTACCTGGCGATAGGCCATCGCCAGGGCCAGGTGATAATCGGTCCGTTCGGGGCGCAAGGCGACGGCCCGCCGATACTGGGAAATTGCCCGCATGGGTTGGCCGTCGGCGCTGAGCGCATTGCCCAGCTTCACGCGAAGGCTGGCATCGTTGGGCGCCAACTGCGCCGCAGCTTCATATTCGGCGATGCTCTGGGAAAACTGGCCAGCCTCGTTCAACGCGGCGGCCAGCCCGGCGCGCAGGCTCGCGCTTTTCGGCTCATATTGAATGGCTTGGCGGTACGCCGGGATGGCTTCGAGGGGTTTGCCCGCTTCGAGCAGCGTTGAGGCGAGGGAGCTCAGAATCACGGGGTCGTGGGGTTGGAGCGCCAGGGCGCGATGCAGTTCGGCCTCCGCGGCGGAGTAGTTCCGGTTCGCTCCCAAGACTGAGGCCAGGTCGGCGTGAGCCTGGGCGCTTTGGGGATCGAGCTTCAACTCCGCTTCAAACTCCCGCTGGGCCTCCGGCAATTTGCCTTCAATTTCCAACAGCTCGCCCAGGTTATGGCGCGCGCCCGGAAGGTCCGGATCGAGCCGTAACGCTTTCTGGTACTGCCGAACAGCCTGCGGGTACTGCCGCAGCGCCGCGAGGGCTTCCCCCAACCCCGCATGGGCAGCCGCCAGATTGGGCGCTTGCCGCGCGGCCTGCCGGTAAACCTCTTCCGCCTTTTTCCAATTGCCATGGCGCGCCCAGTCAGCCGCCTGCCGCATCAACTCCGTCACCGGCCCGGCCTTGCTTGGAGCCTCGGCGCCGAGGGCCATCCCTGCCATCGCCAAAATCATCACCACGACGGCCAGACGGTTGCGCCCTTGGGTCGATGTCTCCATTCCTGCCTGCCGCATTCCCTTTAGATTACACCCAACGCTGAAAGGCAAGCTGCGTCGTGCGCCTAAGGCTTCCGCGATTTGACAGGCAAGCGGGCTCTTCGCTATCTTCGCCGAGCAGCCCCGCTCGGCCGAACTGGCGGGGCCAATGGCCGGAGAATCGCCATGGAACATCTGAAGCTGGGTTGGCGGTCGAGCCTGCGAGCCGCGGCGTTGCTTTTCGGAAGCCTGGTTTTTCTCGTGGGCCTTTTCCTGTTGCCTCTGGCTGAGCTTTTTGCCGAGAGCTTTGCCGAGCGCGGCCGTTACGGCGTGGTTCACTGGATTTTCACCCTCGGCAACTACTTCCGCGCCTTCCATCCTCTTTACCTGGAAATTTACTGGCGCTCGTTGTGGATTGCGCTGGTGACCACGCTAATTTGCGCGATTCTCGGATACGTCCTCGCCTACACGATCGCGCTCCGAATTTCCGGGCCTTGGAAGTCGCCCCTCCTGATGTTGGTCGTCATTCCTTTTTGGACCAGCTATCTGATTCGCACTTACGCCTGGATGCTCATTTTTCGGGCGCAAGGGGTTCTCAATGACGCGCTGCTTTGGCTCGGCGTCATTCACCAGCCTCTCCAGTTGCTCTACACCACCCTGGCCGTGTTTGTCGGATTGGTGTACGCGCAATTGCCCTTTATGATTTTGCCGCTTTACGCGGTCCTGCAAAAGCTCGATCCGGCCCTGCTCGAGGCGGCGGAGGACTTGGGAGCCAATCGCTGGCGAACCTTCTTTCGCGTAACGTTGCCGCTTTCCTTAAGCGGTCTCGCGGCCGGCTCGGCCCTCGTGTTCATTTCCGCCCTGGGCGCCTTTATCACGCCGGATTTACTGGGCGGCGCGCGCAGCATGATGGTTGGCAATCTGATCGAAAATCAATTCGCCGTGGCGCGCAATCAGCCCTTCGGTTCGGCGGTCTCCTTTTTGCTCACGTTTTTCGTGCTCGCTCTGTTGTTGGTCAGCCTTCGCGCCGCCGAGCGCGGCGCCAAAGAGATGTTCTGATGCGCAAAACCCGCCCCAGCTACGTTCTGGGCGTGGCCTCCACGCTGGTTTATCTTTTCCTCTACGCGCCCATCGCCGTGCTGGTAATTTTTTCTTTCAACCAATCGCGTCTCACGGCGCGCTGGCGCGGTTTCACGCTGCTCTGGTACACGACCCTTTGGCGCGACCATCGCATCTTTCATTCGCTGATGAACAGCCTGGTCATTGCCTCTGCCGCCACGCTCCTCTCGGTGGTCTTTGGGACCATGGCCGCGCTGGTGTTGTCCGGCCGAGCGCGCAAATGGAAGCAGGGCGCGGACGCGGTCGTTTATCTTCCCATCATCATTCCGGAAATCGTGATTGCCGTCGCCATGCTCATTTTCTTCAGCCTCATTCATCTCGAGCTGGGGTTGACGGCGGTCGTCCTGGCGCACGTCGCCTTTTGCATCTCTTACGTCATCATCGTGACCCGCGCCCGATTGGCCTCGACCGACCCTTCCTTGAGAGAAGCGGCCCTGGATTTAGGCGCCAGCGAATGGCGTGCGTTCTTTCGCGTCACGCTGCCGATGGCGGCCCCGGCCATTCTCTCCGGAGCCTTGCTGGTGTTCACGGCTTCTTTTGACGACTACCTGATTAGCTCGTTCGTTGCGGGGGTCGGCTCGACCACGCTTCCGCTTCAGATTTACTCCATGTTAAAACGCGGCATCACGCCCGAAATCAATGCCGTCTCGACGGCCATCCTGGCGGCGACCATCCCGCTGGTTTATATTGCCCAGCGCCTCGAGCGCGGCGCCATGCCACTGCGGCGCGCCTTGGCGGCCCTGGCCGGCGTCTTGGTGTTCATGGCTATTCCGGCGCTCGCGCGAACCTGGCCCGCGCCAGGGAACGTTCCCCAGCTCAACCTGTACGTCTGGTCGGATTACCTCTCGCCCCGCCTCATTCATGGCTTTGAGCAAGCCTATCACTGCCATATTAACTACGATTACTACGACTCGAACGAGGCTCTGTTGGCCAAGCTCGAGACCGGAGACGTTGCCTACGACGTCGTCACGCCGAGCGATTACATGGTGCAGATTCTGATCCGCCAGGGATTGCTGGCGCGCCTCGACAAGTCCAAATTGCCCAACGTCTGGGCGCGTGCCGACCCTCGGTTCCTTCATCTTCCCTTCGACCCCCACAACAATTATTCCGTTCCCTACGCCTGGGGAACCACTGGCCTGGCCTATCGAGCCGACTTGGTGAAAGGCCCGGTAGATAGCTGGAGCGTGATGTTCAATCCCCGCTATGCGGGTCACATCATGTTGCTCGACGACATGCGCGAAGTGTTTGCGATGGCGCTCAAAACGCTCGGCTACTCCTTGGACAGCACCAACCCCGCCCACATCCGCCAGGCGCGTGACCTGCTGCTCCGCGAAAAACCCCTGGTCAAAGCTTACAACAGTTCCAATTTCCAGCAGGACCTCGCCGCCGGCGACGCCTGGCTGGCCCAGGCCTACAACGGCAACATGAC
>JAJYNF010000080.1 GCA_021786455.1 Acidobacteriota bacterium | reverse complement strand
TCCCGCCCACACCTAGCTTAGACTCTAACTCCCTCTTGGGCAGACCGCAAGCGGCCGCGCCTAGCGCCACGGCAAGAATCACGCTACCCCGGAGCCCTTTCCGGCGCTGGGCTGAGGCAAGCGCACGAAACGCTACGCTGGGACTTCCCCCGTTACCGAAACCAAGGTGAAGCCGCTCGAATCGCGCGGACAGCCGCTTGTAAGTGGCGGCCATTCTGGCGCGCGGCAGGGTCGCACAAAGAGACTTCCTGCTTGCCCTCGCCCGCTGGCTTAAGTCTTGGGGTAAGCACCTCGGCTCACACCGATCAACCGGAACCCGCAATGCTTTCGTGGACCGCAGAAACGACTCCCCCTGCTCCTTTTTGACCGGCATCTGTAGTTGCGGTTCTGAAGCCTTCCCCCCAGTTCGGGCACGAGATAATAGATACACCTATCCTAATTTGGGTGTCAACTTCGCCCGAGAGACAAGGGAGTCTAATTGGCGGGTCAAGAGAGGGCCGGCGCGGCCGAATTTTCCAGACATCCGCAAGACGTGCCACGCCACCCCGAACCAATCTGGCGAAACGCGCCGAGGTTGTTGTTGGACAGCGCGAGGTCAGCGATGGGGATGGCTCCGGGCGCGTGGGCGATGGTCGAGGCCAAACTCGGCGATTTTTCGGCTTAGGGTATTGCGGTGGATGCCTAGCGATTGGGCCGTCTTGGATTGGTTTCCGTTGTGCTTCTCGAGCACCTTACGGATGAACTTCTTCTGGAACTCGTTCATGGCGTCCTCGAAATCCACGCCACGTTCCACCAACTCATTGATCAGGGTTTCGAGCTGTTCTTTCACGGCCGCGCTCCATACCACATATTTTACGGGCCTAGGGCTTTGAGGTGAGTGCTTTCCGCTCCTTTGCCGCCAGGGAGTCGCGGAATTTCTCAAATCCGGTCTGGAATTGATTCCTTAAATCGCTCGGCATGGCGAGGACGATCACCCGCGCCCCTGCCGCGACAAAGGGCGTAAGCGATGAGTTCCTCACGGCACGGGGCTTGATGGAGTATGCCATCAGCACCATCAGCAGCACTGAGTCAATCACCAACCCTCGTGCTAGGCCAAAAATGCCCCCCAGAAAACGGTCAAACCACTCCAGGGCGGCGGCTTTAATCAACTTATGAGCCACCCTGCCCACCAGGGCTCCAACAAGCAAAGTTCCGCAAAACAGAGTCAGGAAACCGGCGCCGAGGGCAATGGCTGGAGAGCGGGTCAAGTCTTGAAACCAAGCCCCCGCCCGATGGTATCCGATGGCTGCGATGACCAACGCCGCCACCAGGGAAGCCAGCGCAACCAGTTCTCGGACAAATCCCTTCAGGATGGCTGCGATTACCGAAAACGCGAGAATCGCCGCCATCACCCAATCGAGCCAATTCCAGGATGCCATCGGCCGTGTCCGCCTAACGCGGCCCCAACTGGGCTCGGGGCAATGCCAAGTTCCCACCCCTGCCGCGAAGCATCGCGGCTTTGCTCGGATGCCTTGGCCGCACCCGATGGAAGCGCCAGCGCGGCGCCTTCACGCGAGCTCCCGACCCGTCAGCCGCCGGTAGGCCTCACGGTACTTGTCGCTCGTCTTTTGGATGACGTCCGTTGGAAGGGGCGGCGGCGGTGGTTCCTTATTCCAAGGGATTGACTCCAAATAGTCGCGCACAAATTGCTTGTCAAAAGAAGGCTGCGGGCGGCCGGGGATATATCCGGCCTCGGGCCAAAATCGCGAGGAGTCTGGGGTCAAGACCTCGTCAATCAGGATGATTTCATCATCTGAAATTCCCCATTCGAATTTAGTGTCGGCCATCAGAATGCCGTGCGATTCGGCGTATTCCCGGGCCTCCGTGTACAGCTCGCAACTGAGGCTGCGAAGCTTCTCGGCCTCGGGGCGGCCGATGCGCCGGCCCATCTCCTCGAAGGAGATGTTGAGGTCATGCCCGGTGGTGCTCTTGGTGGCCGGGGTAAAAATCGGCTCATCGAGGCGATCGGATTCCGTGAGGCCCGGCGGCAACGGCACGCCACAAACGGACCGGGAGGCTTGGTATTCCTTCCAGCCTGAGCCGGCAAGATATCCGCGCACGACGCACTCGATCGGGAAAGGCCGAGCTTTTTTTACCAGCATGGAGCGGCCCTCAAGCTGGCCCGCATGAGCGGAAAAGCCCGCCGGGAATTCTTCGACGTTCGTCGTCAGAAAATGGCTCGAAACGCGGCTGCGAAAATGCTCGAACCAAAAACGAGAGAGTTGAGTGAGCACTCTTCCTTTATCGGGAATGCCTTCCCGCAGCACCACGTCAAAGGCGGAAATGCGGTCGGTCGCGACAATGAGCAGGCGCGAATCATCCACTTCGTAAACGTCGCGCACTTTGCCGCGTGAAAATAGCCTGACACCTTCAAAGCGAGTTTCGAGTAGGGGCTCGACGGGTTTCGTTTGCGTCATAGGAAGAAGACAGCCGCCATTTTAGAACATCTACCGCCGATGTCAATGAGAAAAGCATCCAGGGCTTTCCTCGTTTTTCCCGGCTCGCGCGGTTTAACCGCGCCGAACAAAAGATTCACCGGTTTCCGCAAGTGGACGGGTTCAAATCTCGCTGCCAAAGAAAGGAGGGAAGTCCCGGAGCTTGCTTTCTTGACTTTGCGGGGGTGGGAATCTCATAATCGCGTCGGGTGTCAGGGTTATGGGAGAAGCGGTCATTCTCGCGGCCACCCGCACCGCGATTGGCAAGTTCCAGGGTTCACTTGCGCCTCTTTCCGCCGTCGAGCTAGGAGCCTCTGTCGTTCGCGAAGCCGTTCGTCGCGCCGGCATCGAGCCTGCCCAAGTGGACGAAATCATCATGGGCAACGTGGTCTCAGCGGGGCTGGGGCAGAACCCGGCGCGCCAGGCCGGCCTCGGTGGCGGCCTCGATCCCCGCGTGGCGGCGATGACCATCAACAAGGTCTGCGGATCGGGGTTGAAAGCCGTGGCTCTGGCGGCGCAGAGCATCGCCACGGAGAACTCGGAAATAGAGATCGCGGGCGGCATGGAATCCATGAGCAATTGTCCTTATTTGCTTCCGGAGGCTCGCCGTGGGCTGCGCTTCGGCGACGCGAAGCTAGTGGATTCGATGATCCACGACGGGCTTTGGGACGCCTATGAAGACTTTCATATGGGCATGACGGCGGAGCTGGTCGCCGAAAAATACAAGATTTCCCGCGAGCGTCAGGACGAATACGCGGTGGAGAGCCATCGCCGCGCTGTCGCCGCCATCCAGAGTTGCCGGTTCGGCGAAGAAATCGTGCCGGTCGAAGTTCCACAAAAAAAGGGTGATCCGCTGCGCTTTTCGACCGATGAATCACCACGCGCGGATACGTCGCTCGAGACGCTGTCAAAGTTAAAGCCGGCCTTCAAGCGAGACGGCACGGTGACCGCCGGCAATGCGCCCGGAACCAACGACGGCGCGGCGGCGCTGGTGGTGACGTCGGCCGAAACTGCGGCGAAACTCGGAAAGAAGCCTCTGGCTAGAATCGTGGGGCAGGCGGTGAGCGGCGGCGAGCCGCGGTGGGTGATGATGGCTCCGGTGGATGCCGTCCGCGCATTGCTGGCGAAGGTTCAATGGAAATTGGAAGACGTGGACCTGGTGGAATTGAACGAGGCTTTCGCGGTTCAGGCGCTCGCCGTCATCGAGCAGCTCGGCCTCGACCGGGCGCGCACCAACGTCAACGGCGGCGCCGTGGCGCTGGGTCATCCGATCGGAGCCTCGGGGGCAAGAATTCTGGTGACGCTGCTTTATGAAATGGCGCGCCGCAGCGCGCGGCGCGGCATCGCGACGCTTTGCCTGGGCGGTGGAAACGCCGTGGCGCTGGCTGTGGAGCGGTAGAAGAGCGCGGGGACCGGTTTGCAAGTCCGGGCCCAACACGCGAGGGCACACGAGATGACAATCGGCGTGGTGGGCGCCGGGACGATGGGGCGCGGCATCGCTCAGGCGCTGCTCCGACATGGAGACGCGGTAACCCTTCACGACAGCGCGTCGGCGGCGCTCGAATCGGCGCGCGAAAAAATCTCCGCGGGACTCAGCCGGGATGTCAGCAAGGGCATCTGGCCGGAGGCCGAGAAGCGGCAGGCCGAAAGCCGGCTAAACATCGCGCAGGCATTCTCCGATTTTGCTTCGGC
>JAJYNF010000216.1 GCA_021786455.1 Acidobacteriota bacterium | reverse complement strand
GTGAAAAATGAAGGTTGCCTGAAAATATTTTTCTTGCCTTTTCCTAGCGGTACGTATATACTGAAGGCATGAAAAACCCTCATGCAGTCGCGCTTGGGAGAAAGGGCGGCAAAGCACGTGCCAGAAGGCTAAGCAAGGAGGAGCGAAGCGAGTCCGCAAGGAAGGCCGTCCTAGCACGTTGGCCAAAACGGAGGGGTAAGACGGCCAAGAGCCCTGAGGGGTAAAGTCCCCGCTGCAAGCTGGTGGCGGTCGGGCAGAATAAACACGAACCTGTTGTCCGCGTCAAGTCCAAGATCGCATTTTGTCGGACTTTTTTTGAATATGGAAAGGAGCATAGGCCACCATAAGGCGGGAGGCAGACCTACGCATAAAGGATAGGAAGTCACGCTTGTTGACTTCGAGGGCAAGAAACTCGTGCGCAGAGTTGCCGGCGTGCATGGCGGCGTGGTTTTGCTCTGTAAGGAGGAAGGATTTCGAGCCGCCCTGAAGGAAAAACGAGAACCATGTTCGGTCGGTTTGAAGAGGAAACCGGTTTATGCCGATTGAGGGGTTTGTATTTCCGTGGTAACATGCCGTCGCCGTGTGCGACCGACACCAGTTTTTCTTTGAGTTCGACAAGGCGTTTACGGATCAACTCATTAAGAAGTTTGAGGCGAGTCCTGCCCACCCACTCGCCGAAGACGTAGCGCCGCCGGAGAAGGGCGTGTACGCCCTCTACAGGCACAAGAAGATCGTCTACGCTGGCAAGGCGCTCGATACCACGCTGCGCCGCCGACTTGCTGAGCACACGCGCAAGGTCGCTGGACGCCAGAACATCGAACTGCGCGAGATGACTTGCCGATTTCTGATTATTGATAGTGATTGGTTCGCGAGAGCCTGTGAGCACGCACTGATCGAGAGCTATACTCCAGCCTGGAACCTAAGCGGGTTTGGAAGTCACGTTCCAGGCCGCGGCAGACCAGGAATTAAGGTGTCACGACGGGATACGCAATTCCCGCCGAAGTGACCGGGCAAGAGAATTGCCAACTTCGCAGGCAGAGTTTTTAAACTGTACCACTACCCCCGGCCACGCGCTCTTGTCGCGGCCGCTCGATTTGTGGGAAAATGCAGGTGATGGACTCAAGCCATAAGCCGCGGTCAATCCAGCTCGCTGGGTCTGGGACGAACATTTATCAAGGGAGAGGCATTGAATCCTGAGCTCAAAACGCTCATTAGCTTGCAGCAGTTGGACCTGCGTATCCGTGAACTCTCCGCCCAAATCGAAAGCCTCCCGGCCGAAATTTTAAGGCTCGAAAAGGAACTCACCGAATTCATCCGCGCCCACGAAGAGCGGCGGCAACGTCTGGCAGCCAACCAGAAGGAGCGGCGCGAGCTTGAGTCGGAAGTCCAGATGGTGCGAGGGAGAATATCCAAGCACAAAGACCAGCTTTACGAGGTCAAAACCAACGAGCAGTACCGCGCCATGCTCAAGGAGATCGAGGGTGAAGAGGGGAACATCGGCCGGCTCGAAGATCAGGTTCTCGAAAAAATGATCGAGGCCGAAGACCTCCAAACCCGCGTAGCGGAGGCTGCGACCAAGCTGGAAGGCGAAAAAGCCCGGACGGTGGCGGAAAAGGAGCGGCTGGAAGCGATCCAGCGGGCTGACACGCAAGAACGGGATCGCCTGGCCGCGGAGCGGCGGGAAAAGGCGGCCACGCTTCCCGAACAAGTGCTCAATACCTATGAGCGGGTGCGCAAAGCCCGAGGCGGCGTCGCCATCGCCATGGTGCGTGACGGCCTTTGCACGGCCTGCCACGTGGTTCTGCGCCCCCAGCTTTACAATGAGGTCAGGACGAACGAGGAACTGCACGAGTGCGAGAACTGCTCGCGCATTCTCTATGCTCCCGAACCCAGCCCCGCCGAAGCCGAAGCCAGCGGACAGCCCGCTGTCACCCAATAGCCAGGCGAACCCGCGGGGTTCGAGATCGGGCTTCCCGCGCGCGGAAAGAAAAAGCCTATGACCACGCTGGTGGCGCGCGTTGACGGAGCCTCGCGTGGCAATCCGGGTCCGGCGGCCTACGCGGTGGTGATTGAAACGCCGGAAGGCCGGCGCGTGGCTGAGATCTCTGCCGTCATCGGCGCAGCAACCAACAACGTCGCCGAGTATCGCGGCCTGATTCGGGCGCTCGAGTACGCGCTCTCCCGTCACGCCGCCCACTTGAAGGTTTTTTCGGATTCCGAATTGCTCACTCGACAAATGAAAGGAATCTACAAAATCAAGAGTCCAGGCCTCAAGCCGCTTCACCAACAAGCCCTCGCCCTGGCGGTGCGCCTGGAATCTTTCTCCATCGAGCACGTTCGCCGCGAGTTCAACCGCGACGCGGACCGCTTGGCGAATCAAGCGCTGGACAAAGCTCGGAGCGGTGGGTCCTCCCGTGACGCCTTTGGGGAAGTAAAGGAGCAAGCATGAAGGCGGACGCGCGGGCGGCTCCGGAGCGGACGCCTCAGCCTTTGACTGCGCTGAGCGACGAAGAGCAAATGTTCCAGGCGGCGGCGCGCGAGTTTGCCGAGAAGGAAATCGGCCCGCATGTTGCGGCGATGGATCGCGAGGGCGTGTTTCGGCGCGACTTGATCGAGAAGTTTTTTGAGCACGGCTTCATGGGGATCGAGATTCCCGAGGCTTACGGCGGGAGTGGCGGTTCATTCTTCCTGGCCGTGCTGGCGGTCGAAGCGTTCTCACGGGTGGACGCTTCCGCCGGCGTCGTGATTGACGTTCAAAACACGCTGGTCTCGAACGCTATATTGCGCTGGGGAAGCGAGCTGCAAAAGAAGACTTTCCTGCCGCGGCTGGCGCGGGACACGGTCGGCGCCTACGCGCTTTCCGAGGCGGGTTCCGGCAGCGACGCCTTCGCGCTCGAAACGCGGGCTCGCGAGGAAAGTGACTATTATGTGCTCAACGGCCGAAAGCTCTGGATCACGAACGCAAAAGAAGCCGGTTTGTTTATTGTGTTCGCCACGGTGAACCGCGAGCTCGGTTATAAAGCTGTCACAGCTTTTTTGCTGGGGCGCGACACGCCCGGGTTCACGGTTGGAAAGAAGGAAGACAAGCTGGGCATTCGCGCTTCCTCGACCTGCGAACTGGTTCTCGATGATTGCCGGGTACCCAAGGCAAACGTGCTGGGTGAAGTGGGCAAGGGGTACAAAGTGGCCATTGAGACGCTCAACGAAGGGCGCATCGGCATTGCCGCGCAGATGACCGGCCTCGCCGAGGGCGCCTTCGCGCGCGCGCTCGGTTACGCGCAAGAACGGAAGCAATTCGGCAAGCCGATCGTCGATTTTCAGGCCATCCAGTTCCAGCTCGCGCGCCTGGCGACCCACATCGAAGCGGCGCGACTAATGACCTACAACGCCGCCCGCCTCAAAGACGCCGGTAAGCCGTTCCTTAAAGAGGCCGCCATGGCCAAGTATTTCTGCTCCGAGGTAGCGGAACGCGTGGCATCGGAATGCGTGGAGGTTTTCGGAGGTTACGGGTTTACCAAGGACTATCCCGCCGAGAAATATCTGCGGGACGCCAAGATTGGGAAAATCTACGAAGGCACTTCCTTCATGCAGCTTCACACGATTGCCAAGACGCTCCTGGGCCAACCCTGAAATCCATTCAGCCACTCAGCGCGCCGCTCTGCCGGCGAGTTTTTGGATTTGGGCGCGAACCGCCGCCGCGTCCGGAGCGTTGGGAGCAAGCTGAAGATAATGCTCATATTCCTGCCGTGCCTCGGCGGGATGTCCAGAAGCTTCCAGCATTTTAGCCAATTCGTAATGCGCGGCGGGATTCGTAGGGTCTTGCCGCACTGCCGCGCGGCATTCCGCAACGGCATCTTTCAGATCCTTCCAATCCCGCAAAGTTTTCGCCAGATGCAAGCGCGCGGTCACGTTGCCGGGGTTGAGGTGGAGATATTCCTTGTAGTCCCCGATGGCCTCATAGAGATGGCCGCTTTTGCGCAGGGCGTCGGAGAGCGCCAGCCGCGCGGCGCTGTAATTGGCGTTGTCGCGCAAGGATTCCCGAAGCTCATTGAGTCCTTCATTTTCCTTCCCTTCGCCGAGCAAAGCCAACCCCAGGCGGTAACGAGCTTCGGGGGAGTTGGGGGTCATTTCGAGGGCGGCGCGCGCTTGCGCTTCCGCCTGAGCATATTCTTGCAGGTGATTGAGCGCGTTCGCCAGCGCGACGCGCGCTGGCGGAGACTTGGGCGCGTCCCG
>JAJYNF010000295.1 GCA_021786455.1 Acidobacteriota bacterium | reverse complement strand
CCGCAGGACGGCATCAGGGTGGCTTCCGCAGAGCGCATTCCTTTGAGGATTTCTTCTATTTGTCGAGCGATCGTCTCCGGATTCTCCAGCCGTGTGTTCCGCCCATCCATCACTCCCACCCCCAACGCTTTGGCAGAGCCGCTTGAGGCGATTGTTTCAACGAGCCTGGGGCTGTAAGTGAAGTCGAGCACCAGTTCATCTACAGGAAACGTCTGCAATTTGTCGTACAGCGGGGCCACATCGCCAAAGTAAAGCGCCAAGGCGAGCTTGGCGGAGCCCTTGTGCCGAGCTAGGGTGGTGATGACTTGGCTGAAAATCGCAATGTCCGCGGGCACCTTGAGCAAATAAGGTTCCTCAATCTGAATAATGGCCGCTCCGGCCGCCGCCAGCGCGGCGACTTCCTCAGCGAGCGCCTGCGTGTACCCGTCCAGCATGCTTTCAAACGTTCTTCCTGCTCCCGCCTGAATAACAGAAAGGCGCGCCAGCGTGTAGGGGCCGGTCAGGACCGGCTTGACCGGCCGCGCCGTTTTTTGCCGGGCAAAGCGGTAATCGTCCACGGTCAAGGGTGCGCCACGTTCCAGCCGTCCGGTGACGACCGGCTGGCGAAAATAAGTGTTCGTGTCAAAGAATCGCAGCAGACCGTTGATGCGCACGCCTTTCAGCTTGCCCGCCAGATGGGAAACGGAATCGTACCAACGGATTTGACCATCCGTCACCACGTCCAGGTCCGCAGCCGCTTGGACCTCGATGGCCAGCTCGGTCATGCGATCTTCAGCGGCGCGCAGTTCGGCGTCGGTCTTCTCCCCTTTTTCCCATTGGGCGATGGTGCGCCGCAACAACTGCCCTTCGGCGCTGTCGCCAATGCGTGGGTACGAGCTATGGTTAGCGAGTTTCAGCTCCATTGGACCTCTCGTTTATTTCAAGCCGGCTTGGCCCGGCGCGCAAGGCTTCTCTTCAGAGCGCACCCGCGTTCGGCCGTAGTCAGCAGGGTTGTAAGATTCCTTTCACAGCCGCCATGGTCCTTAGAGCGAAAGACTCCCGATTTCTACTTTTTTATCCCTCGAATTCGGCCTGGATCCGGTCCGGGATAATTCCTGCCGTGTGAGCCCGGTCGAGCAATGTCTGAACAGCTTGGCGGCCGACCGGGCCGCAGTCCAGGGTCCAGTGGTTGACGTACATCGAGACAAACTGATCGCCACTGGCGGGGTCAAGGCCACGCGCGAATTCGAGAGCGTACTCGAGAGCCTCTTGGCGATGTTCCAGGGCAAACGTGATACTGGTCTTCAGCGCTTTGTTCACTTCTCGCTGAATTTCCAGCGGTAACGAGCGTCGAATGGCGTTGCCGCCGAGGGGCAACGGCAATCCGGTTTCGCGCTTCCACCATTCACCCAGGTCGGCCAGCTTTTTCAGGCCATGCGCGCCGAAGGTCAATTGACCCTCATGAATCACGACGCCCGCGTCGGCTTCGCCGCTGGCGACGGTTTGCAGAATCTGATCGAAAGGAACTTCGATCAGGATGGCCTTCGGCTCGTAGAGTCTTAAAACCAGGCAAGCCGTGGTCATCTGGCCGGGAATGGCAATGCGCTTCCCTTGGAGATCCTTCGGGCCGAGTCGGGCGCGGCCGATAATGAGCGGTCCGTAGCCGTCGCCGAAGCTCGCGCCGGATGCAAGTAGAAGGTATTGATCGGCAAGATAAGCGTAGGCATGGAATGATATAGCAGTAATGTCGTAAGCGCCCTGCCGCGCCTTGCGGTTAAGAGTCTCAATGTCTTCCAGATGATGTGTGAATTGCAAAGACCCGGTCGGGATCTTCCGCGTGGCCAGCGCGTAAAACATGAAGGCGTCATCCGAGTCCGGGCTGTGCGCAAGGGTTAAATTCACGGTGTTCGGTTCCAATATCTTAGTTCGTGGCATCGAAAGCGGCATCCGCGTTCCCGCCAGACGGCGTTCTGATGCGACAGAGAAACCGCCATTTTACCACACCCAGCGGTTCCTCTCAAAACGCCGCGCAGAAGCGCATATTATCTTCTTGACAAAGCGGATGGCGGGAATTATAGATGGTGTCCCAGGGAGTCCGCGCGGTGTTACCTTCGGCAAGTTCATGCAGGGACAATGGCCAGGAGCGGAGGCTCCTGGTTTTTTCTTTTTAACCTCGCCGAGGCGCCGGCGATCGGAAAATGTCTAAAGGCAAGGAGGAACGGAAGTGGCACGGATTCAGGGGAAGGTGAAGTGGTTTAACAATAGTAAGGGTTACGGTTTCATCGGCCAAGAAGGCGGGTCCGATGTTTTTGTGCATTATTCCGCGATCCAAGGCGATGGCTTCAAAACGCTCCAAGAAGGGGACGCGGTGGAGTTTGAGATTGTGCAAGGGCAAAAGGGTCCCCAAGCGGATAAGGTGATCAAGCTCGGGTAATAAGACTCGCGAGTTGGAGATGGCTAACCGGCAGGAAATCTTCCCTGGCAGGGGATTAATGAGTTGAGCATCATAGGGATCGCCCGGAACCCAACGGGCTTTCGCCACCGAGGGGGGAAAGCCGTATGCTCTTGACAGGAATTTTACCATTGCAGGGTCCGTGAATCCCAAGGCCGTGATAAGATAAAGGCTCGCCGATTTGCATTGAGCAGGGAGGCTGCCCATGCGGAAACCGATTTTTGCACTGTCAGGGATTTTGCTCCTGGGCGCTTGGTTATGCCCAGCTACGTCGTGGGCTCATCTTCGACTAAGGCATCGTCGCCCGGTGCTTTCCCCTTCGAGCACGTCCAACTCCGTCCCAGGGGCCTTGACCGTTCCGGTGCGGACTGAAGTGCGGGCGCGATTGCTCTCAGGAATGCAAACCCAATTCAGCCGCGTAAACGATCCGGTAGAGGCGGAGACTGTAAAGCCGGTTTATGTCCGCGGTCGGGTCGTACTGCCCGTGGGCACGCTGTTCGATGGCCTTGTCACAACGGTGCGTCATGCCGGGCCGTTCCATCGTCCGGGCGAATTGGCTCTTCGTTTTGACCGAGTGACCCTGCCAGACGGTCAAGATATTCCGGTTTCCGCGTTCATCAGCAAGCTTGAAAATCAGCGGCAACTGGACGTCAGGCTTGATACGGAAGGTTACATTGAAGGCCGTCGCCGCTTTTCGTGGCGGGATGCGTTGGTGGGCGTTGCTTCCGCATGCGGCTTCGCGGCGGCCAAAGCCCTTGCCCTAAGCACAACCACGGCCGCCATCGTCGGACCCGCGGGAGGGGCGGTGTTTGTCGCTTACGAATTGCTGTGGGCTCATGGGGGTGAAGTCAGCCTGCCGCCCCGCACACGCTGCCGCATCCGGCTGGACACTTCCGTGACGGTGCAGGCTCTCAGTTGATATCGCAGTCAGCTTGCGTGAAACCCCACTCGCCTCATCTATGGGAGGGGCGACAAGGGTTGAAAATGTTACGGCCGGGCTGAGCGGCCATCGAGAAGATGCCGAAGGACGGTTTGAAGGATACCCCCGTGACGAAAGTACTCAACCTCCGTCTCGGAATCGAGACGCGCCAAGGCCAAGAAGGATTTCCGGTCGGCCCCACGGACCACTCCCACGGTCGCTTCTTGCCGAGGTTGAATTGGCCCCGATAAACCCTCAACTTCGTAGATTTCATCACCCACCAAACCCAGCGATGCCGCGCTTTCCCCGGGTTTGAATTGTAGCGGGAGGATGCCCATACCCACCAGGTTGCTACGGTGGATACGCTCATAACTTTCCGCCAACACCGCTTTAACGCCCAACAGCAGGGTGCCTTTGGCTGCCCAGTCGCGCGATGAGCCGGAGCCGTACTCCTTGCCGGCGATGACCACGAGCGCCACACCTTCCGACTGATAGCGCATCGCGGCGTCGTAGATGCTCATGCATTCACCGGAAGGAAAGTGGACGGTCACTCCACCTTCGGTTCCCGGGACCAACAGGTTCTTAAGGCGAATGTTGGCAAAAGTGCCGCGCACCATCACTTGGTGATTGCCTCGGCGCGACCCGTAGGAGTTGAAATCGTGTTTCTCCACGCCGCGGCCGATAAGGTAACGCCCGGCCGGGCTATCGGCGGCAATGTCGCCGGCGGGAGAAATGTGGTCGGTAGTTACTGAATCACCCAGCAGCGCCAGCACTCTCGCGCCGTGAATATCTGGAACGCTGCTACCTCCCAGGCTGATGCCTCGAAAGTAGGGCGGCTCTTGGATGTAAGTCGAGTCGTCGCGCCAGGAATATAATTCGCCGCCACTGACCGAAATCGCGTTCCACGTGGGGTT
>JAJYNF010000345.1 GCA_021786455.1 Acidobacteriota bacterium | reverse complement strand
TCGGAGGTTTTCCGGGGATTGGCATCGCGATTGCCCTCGAACGACAAACCAGCGCCCGAATGCCTCTGGTTATCCATCCTGGCCCCGGCTTCATCTTCACCACCGTGGTCACGCTCACCACGGGCGCCGTCTTCGTCATGTGGCTGGGAGAGCAGATTACGGCGCGAGGGATCGGAAATGGCGCCTCCTTGCTGATTTTCGCGGGCATCGTGGATCGAATGCCGAGCGCGATTGGAGGTATTTATCAAAACCTTTTCGTGACACACGTGTGGAGCCTTCCGCTCTTCCTGGTGCTGTTGGCCTTCATGTTGGTGATTGTTGCCTTTATCGTCTTTGTGGAGCGGGGCGAGCGACGAATCCCCATTCAATAC
The DNA here is from genome assembly GCA_021786455.1 of Acidobacteriota bacterium. Taxonomy (GTDB): domain Bacteria; phylum Acidobacteriota; class Terriglobia; order UBA7540; family UBA7540; genus JAKCCV01. The sequence continues at coordinate 3,921 of JAJYNF010000345.1, read as the reverse complement.
GCCAAACGGGTGGTGGGCCGCAAGGTGCTGGGCGGGGTTTCCACTCATTTGCCGCTCAAGGTCAATAGTGGCGGCGTGATGCCCATCATTTTCGCCGTTTCCCTTCTGACGTTTCCACAAACCATTGGTTTATTTTTTGGGAAGACCGGTATGGTAGGGAAGGCTCTCGGCTGGTTTGGGAACGCTTTCCAGTTTGGCGAGCCGCTCTACGAGCTAACCTACGTTTTGCTGATCATTTTCTTCGCGCACTTCTACCTTTCGATCATCTATAACCCGGACGATGTTGCTGACAATATTCGCAAACAGGGCGGGTTCATCCCGGGGATTCGTCCTGGCAAGCGGACGGCGGATTATGTGGATGACATCTTAACCAAAATTACCTGGGTGGGCGGGCTTTACTTGGCGATTATCGCCTGGATTCCGGACGCGATGATCGCTGGCCTGCGGCTAAACGACCTTCCGACCTGGCTCGGCGGCGCTTGGTTTGACGCGCACATGCCGGGATGGATGTTGCACGGCCTTAATCTAAACTTTTATTTTGGTGGCACCTCGTTGCTGATCGTTGTGGGGGTGGCCATGGATACGATTCAACAGGTGGAAGCTCAACTGATCATGCGACACTACGAAGGCTTTCTGAAAAAGGGCCGCGTGCGAGGCCGCCGTGCAGCCTCCTGACCCTGTGAGGCAACCTCATGAAGGCCCAAGCTTTGGTTTTCCTCGGACCACCCGGGGCAGGAAAGGGCACGCAGGCCTCCCAGGCTGCGGCGAAATTTGGGATTCCGCACATCTCCACGGGAGAGATGCTTCGGCAGGCCGCCGCGAAGGGTTCCCCCGTCGGGCTTGCAGCCAAAGACAAGATGGAGGCCGGTGAGCTCGTGCCCGATGACATGATGTGCCGTATCGTCGAGGAGCGAATAAGCGAGCCGGATTGCCGGAAAGGTTTTGTCCTGGACGGCTTTCCCAGAACGGTCGGCCAAGCGCGGTTTTTGGACGAACTGCTGGAGCGGCCGGGAGGCCGGCGACTCTTGGTTATCAGTCTTCAGGTCAAGCCGGAACTTTTGATGAAACGCCTGACAGGGCGGCGCGTCTGCCCGGTCTGCGGCGCGATTTACAATATGTTTCTTAACCCGCCGGCGAAAGATTCCTTCTGTGACCGCGATGGCGCTCGATTGACCGGGCGCGCGGACGACAAGGAAGAAGCCATTCGGCAGCGACTGGCGGTCTATGAGCGTGACACGGCGCCGCTGATTGACTATTATGAAAAGAGGGCTGTTCTCCGCAACGTGGACGGTGGCCGGGACCCCGCGGTGATTGCGGAGGAGTTGCACGGATTACTAAAAGACGCATGAAGGATAAGATTGTATGCAAGTCGGACGCGGAAATCGAGAAGATGCGGTTGAGTGGCCGCATAACGCGGCAAGTCCTCGAGGAAGTTCAACGGCGGGTTCACCCGGGGGTGACCACCTTGGACCTGGAAGGCTATGTTGAGCGGCGCCTTCAGGAGTTCGGCGCGGCGCCGGCTTTTAAGGGTTATCGCGGCTACCCGGCTTGCTTATGCGCTTCAGTGAATGACGAAATTGTTCATGGCATTCCCTCCCATCGGCGGCTGAAGGAGGGTGACATCGTCAGCCTCGACTTGGGCGTGGTCACGGAGGGATATTATTCAGACGCTGCAATCACCGTTCCGGTGGGAGACATTTCTGAGCCGTTGAAGAAGTTGCTTCGAGTGACAAAAGAATCCGTGGCGCTGGCCATCGAGAAGGCGCGGGTCGGTAATCGAGTGGGAGATATTTCGGCGACGATTCAAGAGCACGCCGAAAGCCACGGTTTTGCTGTAGTTCGGGATTTGTGCGGGCACGGCATCGGCCGGCAGCTCCACGAGGAACCCCAGGTCCCCAATTTTGGGCGTCCGGGCCACGGCCCCCTCCTCAAAGCAGGCATGGTGGTGGCGATCGAAGCGATGGTGAACGCCGGCGGCTACGCGATGCGGGTGGCCGACGACCACTGGACGGCGTTGACGGCCGACGGCTCCTTCTCAGCGCATTTCGAGGACGTGGTGGCCGTCACCCGCAACGGGCCGGATATCCTGACTCAGCCCTAACCCCGGCTGGGCGTTCTCGAGCAACGGCGAGAAGTCACTGAAGAAGGCTTATGGCTAAGGAAGAAGCAATCGAGGTGATGGCAACGGTCATTGAGCCTCTCCCGAACGCGATGTTTCGGGTTGAGCTGGAAAACAAGCACCGCGTGCTCGCCCACATATCAGGGAAGATGCGGAAGAATTTTATACGGATTCTTCCCGGAGACAAGGTGGCGGTCGAGCTCTCACCCTACGATTTGACGCGGGGGCGAATCGTTTACCGCTACAAGTAGGATTCGAGCTCAGGCGGCGGGGAGCGCGCGAGGGCGAGGAAAATTATGAAGGTCCGTTCTTCGGTTCGAAAGATCTGCAGCAAGTGCAAGATCGTGCGCCGGCGCGGCGTCGTGAGAGTGCTCTGCGAGAATCCAAAGCACAAGCAGCGACAAGGATAGCCTGCCCCGCGTGCTTGCCCGGAAAAAGAAGCGAGCGGGTGCTCGGCGGAATGAAGCGGAACGTTGAGAGGTGAACCATGGCCAGAATTGCGGGCGTTGACTTGCCCGTGAAAAAGCGAGTCGAAATTGGCCTGACGTATATTTATGGCATCGGACGCGCGCGATCGTTGTCTATCCTGGCCCGTGCCGGCGTGCACCCCGACAAAAAGGTGAAAGACCTCAGTGACGAAGAAATCAACCACGTCCGCCACATCATTGAGGAAGAAGGCGGCGTCGAAGGGGACCTTCGCAAAGAGCTGGGCATGAACACCCGCCGTCTAATCGAAATTGGTTCCTATCGAGGCATGCGTCATCGGCGTAATTTGCCGGTGAGAGGTCAAAGGACGCATACGAACGCGCGAACGCGCAAAGGGCCTCGTAAGGGAACTATTGCCAATAAGAAGCGGGCCACGGCAAAAACATAACGACCGGCTTGCCGGCCTCGGTCGAGTTCAAGATTGATCGGAGAGGGTTATGGCGAAGGCGACGGCCAAAGCAGGGAAGAAGAAAGTCTTCAAGAAAAAGGAGCGGCGCGTCGTGCCGCACGGAATTGTGCACATTCAGGCGACCTTCAACAATACGATGGTCAACATTGCCGATCCCGAAGGCCGGACGGTCTGCTGGACCAGCGCCGGCTCACTGGGTTTCAAGGGGTCGCGCAAGGGTACCCCTTTCGCGGCGCAGCAGGCTTCGGCCCGGGCAGCGAGCTTGGCTCGCGACCACGGAATGCGTTCCGTGGAGGTGCGGGTCAAAGGCCCCGGCGCCGGAAGGGAATCGGCCATTCGCGCTTTGGCTTCAGCGGGACTGGAAGTCCGCAGCATCAAGGACGTCACCCCCATCCCGCACAACGGTTGCCGTCCGCCCAAGCGGCGCAGGGTTTGAGTTCGAATCAGAGGGCCGACTCCGGGAGGCCGAGGCAGGCAAGAAAGAATTCGTCGGCTGCGGCGCCCTGGCAGGAGTTAACCAGGGGCCGGGCTTTACCGTCAAAGCAGGGAGGAACGTTTGGCAAGGTATCGAGAAGCTGTGTGCCGGCTGTGCCGCCGGGAAGGTCAGAAGCTATTTCTCAAAGGGCAGCGATGCCTGACGGACAAGTGCGCGATTGAAAAGCGCAATTTCCCGCCAGGCCAACATGGAAAATCGCGGCGGCCCAAGCCGGTGGGCTACGGAGTTCAACTGCGCGAAAAACAGAAGGTTCGCCGCCTCTATCAGATTCTTGAAGACCAGTTCGGCAATTATTTTGAGAAGGCGGCGAGGAAAAAAGGCGTCACCGGTGAAAACCTTTTGCTGATGCTGGAACGGCGGCTGGACAATGTGGTCTATCGCCTCGGTTGGGCCGCCGCGATTTTCCATGTT
>JAJYNF010000018.1 GCA_021786455.1 Acidobacteriota bacterium | reverse complement strand
CCGCGCGCCCCAGGTGAAGGATATCGCCGAAGAGAGCGGCTTCTAGGTCTTCGATACGAATGAACAGCACGCCGATGGCGAGCGAGAGTGAGAAGAGGATGCCAATAATGGCGTCTTCGTAAAGATGCGCCGACTTGGAAATGAAGTATATGGCCACGGCAGCCAGCAAGAGGACCGGCAAGGCGCCCCAGAGAACGTTCATGCCCAGCGCCAGCGCCAGAGCGATGCCGGGCAGAGCGACATGCGAGAGCGCGTCTCCCGCCAGGGCGACCCGCTTGAAGATCACAAACACGCCCAGCAAGCCCATCGCGGCCGCGGCGCAAATTCCGGTGATGAGGGCAAGTATGAACATTCGCGCGCCCTTCAGAGCGTTTGAGGCCCCGACGACTGCGGATCATGCGTGTGCCGGTAAAAACCCACGTCGCTGCCGTAAAGTTGGCGGAGAAGATCCGGGGTCAAAATTTCCATCGGCTTTCCGAGACACTTAAAACCCTTGTTCAGGCAAAGGACCTGCGTTGCAAAACGCATCACGACGTTCAGGTCATGGGAAATCATTAGGAGGGTCAGGCCCTGCTCGCGGGCAATGAGCTCCAAGCGATGGTAGAGCGTTTCCTGGCCGCCCACGTCAATGTCGCTGGTTGGCTCGTCAAAAAGGAGAACCTCGGGCTTTTCTGCCAGCGCGAAAGCAATCAGCACCCGCTGAAATTCCCCTGAAGAAAGGCTCGAGAGGGCGCGATGGGATAGGGGCGCGGCGTTCACCAGACCCAATGCTTCTTCGATGGCCGGATCGTCCACGCGCTGCTTGCCCAGATGGAACAGCTCGCGGACAGCAAGCGGAAACTCGCGGTTAATGTCCACGCCTTGCGGTACGTAGCCCAGCCGCGTGCCCGCCTTCCAAGTGATGCTTCCTTGATACCGGATGAATCCCATGAGAGCGCGAAACAACGTGGTTTTGCCAGCGCCGTTGGGACCGATAATTACAATCGTTTCGCCCGATTGAACCTGTAAGGAACGGTCTTGGATGACATCCTGGCCGTCGAGCCGAGCCGTTAGATTTTCAACCTTCAGAATGGAGTCCGTCATCTGCCGAGCTGGATCACTGAAACTTTCCAGCAGCTTACGCTCTCATGAACTTGTCTTAAATTCAAGGTTTTGTGTCCGGACATACCTGGAATGGATCCAATGACAGCCGCTCGGTTCACCCCTCGCCGCGCGGGAATCGGGAATGGCTCATGCTCGATCCCTGACCGCGCTTCCATCTCTTCGTCGGCCGGCTCCCGCTCCTTGAGCGGCCGGTAGAAGCCGCGCCGACTCACACCCGCCAGCCGGCACATGTGCCCGACGCTCAGACTGCCTTGCAGCGACATCACTTCGCATATCTGTGTGCACAATGCTTGAAACAGAGATTCCCGCTGAAGAACGGGATTACGTGGTTCTGAAACCGATAGGCCACGTGGCTTATGTGAGTGCCGTGGTAAATTTCAAAGCTGTTTTTGATGCCGTAGTTGTCGAGGACCTTGTGGAGCTTGATCATGACGTAAAGGGTGCCAAACACGTTGGGATGTTGCATGCCAATCCGAAGGGCGCCATAACCGCCCATGGAATGGCCGACAAGGCCGCTGGCGGAGCATCGAAATCTCCTTGACCGTTACTTGCGGTGGCTCGCCGAGGCGATTGGAGGCATCGAGGCTTGCGCCGGTCATCCGCCACAGCGTCAATGGCCCTGCCACCCGCGCACCCGTAACGGTCAGATTGAACTTCTGCTCCGATTCCGTCGCATTGACAACCGCAGGTCCGCCCCAACGCTGAACCCAGCCGCAACCAGACGTGACTCTGAGGGCTTGGCCGAGTGGATGCGTGTGCCAGGCAGTTCGCGCGCCCGGCTCAAAAGTAACGCCGGCGCCTTGAAGCAGCGCGGGGTCGGGGGCCTGAAATAGAGGATCGAACCGAACGATCCCGGTGAACCAGCCTGACGGTCCCTTTCCAGAAGCTTGCGAGCCGACTCTTTTAATCTCCATTTTGTGCCTCCGTTTATGTAGAGCCCGTCAGGGCGTTGGACTCGCTCCGTGTGCGACTTGCGTACCGTTTGCAAGGGCGAATCGCGCATTGGCTTGGATCTCAGCCGTGACGCGTTGACGGTTGCGCCGGGGTCATGCGCTGGCGTGACAGGCAGAACCACGGTTTTGCATCGTGAGCGCGGAACTTGGCGGAGCGCAGCTCGGCGATCTCCACCGCGAACTCGATAGCACGAACAACGTCGCGTGCCGAGCGGCGAGGCGGCCCGACTTCTCGATACGGACCTTCGGTGCTGCCAATGAGGCTCAGCCACAATCCGCTTTCATGTGGTTTCGCCGGCCGTAGGCCCCACATGACAGTTTCGGTACAGATCCTGGGTAGGCCAGACCTTGACTGGCTCTTGCCAAATGCGCCGCATATGCTATACGTTACGTGTGTGGGCAAAACTTACAAGCAGAAGGTCATCCGTTCGTGCAGGATACCGCCCACCAGAAAGAGCAACTCGAGTAATCAGCGCCGAACAACCGGTGGGCAGATGGCACCGCCGATCGAGGTCTGGAGACCAATGGTTTCAAGGTACTGTTCCGCCGTGCGATCAAGCTTCTCTGTCCGGGGTTGCTGGCGTGCCGCGTCGCATGGGTCGATTACCGGTCATCACCGCTTTTCCGGGGACGTAGTTCAGCTGGTTAGAACGCATGCCTGTCACGCATGAGGTCGCGGGTTCGAGTCCCGTCGTCCCCGCCAGCTTCCTAAATAAAATCAACGACTTTGGCCTCAATGCGGTCAGCATACTCGGTGCTAAGTGAGACTTCCGCCACCGTTGCTGTTAAGTGGGTTGATCCCTGGATTTTCAATCGAGGCGGAACACTGAGCTGAGGATCACGCTGACTGAACCGTGCTCGACATCAGCGACGTCTTAAACAGGCTTGAGGCGTAATGGGCGCACTTGGTAGAATGGCAGCGAGCAATCAATCGAGCGAAGGAAATCATGCTCTACCCAATTTCGGAAGTTCGTTCCTTCGTTGGTCATTTGGATCATCCGGAGGGTCTCGCCGTTGCGAGCGACGGAACCATCTATGCGGGCGGAGAGGCTGGTCAGGTCTATCGAGTCTCACCCGATGGCCGGCGGGTTGAACAGATTGCCAGCACAGGCGGGTTTTGTCTCGGTGTGACGCTTGACTGTGAGGAAAATCTCTACATCTGCGACGCTGGACTGCGAGCCCTGATCAGGGTGTCGCAGCAAGGAGAAGTGATCCCACTGGTGCAGGCGGTAGCAGGGCGGCCCCTGACCAATCCGAACTTCTGTGTGTTCGACTCGAAGGGTTGGCTGTACTTCAGCGATTCCGGCGGATGGAAAGAAGCGAACGGCGCCATCTATCGCTGGCATGAAGGCGAGGCTCAATTATTTTCAGCCGGGCCGTTTCATTTTGCGAATGGTCTTGCCCTCGATGAAGCGGAACGTTACCTCTACGTCGTGGAAAGCAATCTGAATCGCGTTTTGCGAATCGAGATTCTCCCCGACGGCAAGGCCGGAATGCCGGAAGTTTTCGCTGAGGGATTGGGCCGGGTTCCGGACGGCTTGGCGTTTGACGCTCGCGGCAATCTTTACGTCACGACTTACGCCTCCAATTGTATATATCGAGTGGATCAAACGGGAAACGCCGAGCTGTTGTGCCAGGATGTGGAGAACTTGCGGTTATGTCAACCGACCAACTGCGCATTTGGCGGCCCCAACTTTGATCAACTTCTGGTCAGCAATTTGGGCCGCGACCACATCTCGGCGCTCGATTTAAGGGTGCGGGGTCAGCGGTTGTGGCACCAGCGCGGCGGCTAGCCCTAAAAACCTTCTATGACATGCCTGCGGGAGCCGAAGCTTGGCTGAGGAGAGAAAAAGTGGATATGGACTTCAAGGGAAAAGTGGCGATTGTGACTGGTGGCGGGTCGGGCATTGGCCGCGCATGTGCCAAAGTCTTCGCCGAACGCAATGCCGCCGTGGCCCTCTTGGACCGCGACAAGACAAAAGGAGAAGCTGTGGCCAGAGAGCTTTCCTCTGGGGGCGGGAAAGCGGCCTTTTTTGCGGCGGATGTGAGCCTCGCTGAAGAAATAGAGAACGTTGTTCGGCAAGTAATGGCCGAGTTTGGACGGATTGACATCTTGGTGAGCAATGCGGGGATTCAGCGCTATGGGACCGTTACCACCATCAGCGAAGAGCAGTGGGATGAGGTGATGAACGTTAATTTGAAAGGCGCTTTTTTGATGGCCAAGCACACCATCCCACGGATGATTGAATCTGGAGGCGGCTCTATTGTTTTCGTG
>JAJYNF010000057.1 GCA_021786455.1 Acidobacteriota bacterium | reverse complement strand
AGTAGCACGCGAAGCTGGCAGCGCATACTTGTCCGCGGGGCGCATTACTCTGCGGCGCTTTATCTGACGCCTTGGCTTCTATCAACATCACGAGCCATCACCACTCTTCTATATAATTCCTCAACTGGCAATGATTTGTAATCTCAAAACCGCGGGGTTACAAGACACCTCTGCACCACCGACTTTTGATCGGAGGACTGAAGACAAAGCAGACTTCCTTCGCTTGGCTCAGGACAGGCCCTCGGGACGATGAGGGGTATCGTCCCTCGGAGTGACGGTCGAGGAGGGTTTTTCCGCGCTCTGCTAAATCGCGTCGCTCGAAGAAAGGATAGAATTTCCTTTCTTGTCCAGCATTTTTGGGGTTGGTCGTTTTCGCCGGAGGAGAGCACCCAGGCTTGTTTCGGCGGGATATTCCAGCGTAAGCTGGCAAGGGTCTTGCGGACATGGGCAAGGTGATTGGGGTCATCCCGGCACGACTCGCGTCCTCGCGGCTGGCGCGCAAGGCGTTGAGGTTGATTGGCGGATATCCAATGATCGTCTGGGTGTATCGCCGGGCGCGGCAGGCGCGGAGCTTGGACCAACTCCTTGTGGCGACGGACGCGGAAGAGGTCGCGGCTTGCTGCCAGAATTTTCAAATTCCCTTCTTGATGACCTCCGCGTCGCACGGCTCCGGGACCGATCGCCTGGTGGAGGTTGCAGGGCGAGAGACGGCGGATATCTACGTCAACGTTCAGGGTGACGAACCCATGGTTGGAGAAAAGCACATCGAGCTCCTGCTGGAGCCGTTTCGCCAAGATTCCGCAGCCGCTGTCACCACGCTGAAGGTGGCCATTTCCGCCGAGGAAGCCGGCAGCCCGAACAACGTCAAGGTCGTGACCGACGTCAACGGCCACGCGCTCTACTTTTCCCGTTGGCCTGTTCCTTACGATCGCGACGGTTCAGGACAAACGCAACGCTTCAAGCATCTTGGGTTTTACGCTTACCGCCGCGCCGCGCTGGAGGCTTTTTCCCGCCTGCGCCCGTCACCGCTCGAAATGGCCGAAAGACTCGAGCAGTTGCGCTTTCTTGAGAATGGAATCCCCATCACCGTGGCCGAGACGCGCGACAATACCATCGGCGTGGATACGGAGGAAGACTTGCGAAAGGTCGAAGAGTTTTTCCGCCACGCGGACGAAAGTCTTCCGAAGACCTAACCGACCGCAAGAGCATCTGCCGGGCGAGAATGCGCGAAAGAGGCCCTTCTGCTTTGCCCGACAAAGTACTTGACACGACATAGGAATTGGGCTATTCCTTCGGCATGGCTTCGACACATCCTCTTGGTCGCTCCCGCCAAGAAGGTCCGGTGGCGCTTGACCTCCGCGCCATGGACAACCTCCGCTACATCCGCGAGAGGATGGAGGAATCCGCATCGTTTACCGCGGTGCCGGGGTGGGGAGGGGTGCTCATCGGGATCACCGCGCTTATCGCATCCTGGGTTGCTTCTCGGCAGATGCTGGCCGCCCGATGGCTCTTGACTTGGATGATATCGGCCGCCATCTCGGCGATGATTGGCGGCGCGACGATGTGGCGGAAGGCGCGCAAGGTCGACACTTCAATATTATCTCGGCCAGGGCGGAAGTTTGCCCTCGGCCTCGCCCCACCCCTGGTGGCGGGAGCCTTACTGACCTTTGCCCTGTACCGGGTGGGTGCCACGACGGTCTTGCCGGGCCTGTGGTTGATTCTTTACGGCGCAGGAGTGATCACGGGCGGGGCGTTTTCCGTCCGCGTTGTGCCGACCATGGGCGTGGGCTTTATGCTGCTAGGAACAGCCGCCCTTTTTTCGCCCGCAGCGTGGGGCGACCTTTTTATGGCCATTGGATTTGGAGGGCTGCATCTGACGTTTGGCGCAATTATCGCCAGGAGGTACGGTGGCTAAGCCCAACCTATCCACTCCCAGCTCACGCCAAGCGATGCCCGAAGTCGTTTCAACAACTCCAGGGCGTGAGATGGCTCGCGCGGCGGGAGTTGCCCGGCTCGACCGTTTAATCCATGAGCGCGTGCGCCTGGGCATTGTGAGCGCGCTGGCCGCCAATTCATCGCTCTCCTTCAACGAACTGAAAAAGCTCCTGCGGACGACCGACGGCAACCTCAGCGTCCACGCTCGCAAGCTGGAGGATGCTCAATACATTGCCTGCATCAAGTCGTTTGACGGGCGCTTGCCCAAGACTGAATATCGGCTGACCGCGCAAGGCCGTCGCGCTCTCGAAAATTATTTGAGCCACATGGAGGCGCTGATCCGGGCGATGCGGTCGCAGTAATTTTTTTCACTGCGGAATCTATGAATCAAAGTGCTCGGTTAGGTGATCCCGCTTCTTCCACGCTCCCGTTTCACGTTGCCATTATCATGGACGGGAGCGGGCGCTGGGCGCGGGCTCGCGGACTCGCTCGCGCCGCGGGCCATCGCGCCGGAACCTCTGCGGTGAGCCGCGTCATTCAGGCGGCTCCCGACTGTGGGATCGGCACGCTGACCCTCCACGCCTTCTCTTCAAACAACTGGGGCCGGCCAGGCGGGGAGGTCCGGGCGCTTTTCGAGACTTTCGAGGAGTTCCTTCGCCACCAAACAGGGGCGTGGCGCGCCTCGGGGATTCGCTTGAACGTCTTCGGTCGCCGCGATCGGTTGCCGGAACGTCTCCTCGCCGCGATCCTCGCCGCCGAAGCCGCCACCGCCCGTGGCACGCGGCTACATCTGCGCCTGGCGATAGACTATTCATCCCGCGAGGCGCTCCATCAAGCCGCGCAAGCCTTGAATGGCCCGTTCACCGCCGAAGAATTATCCCGGCAACTTGCGGCCTCCGCGGGAGAGCCAGAAGCGCCGCCCGATGTTGACCTTCTCATTCGCACTGGGGGCGAGTTACGGCTTTCTGACTTCATGGTGTGGGAGTGCGCCTACGCCGAGCTCTATTTCACGCCTCGCCTTTGGCCCGACTTCACCGCTGAGGATCTGAGAGCTGCTGTGCGGGAGTTCCACGCGCGCGACCGTCGCTTTGGCCGCATTCCGGAAAGCGTCGCGGTGTAAGGGGCGATTTCGCAACATATCTTACCGAACTGCAACCAAGAGATTTGGGTGCGGAGCAGCACGGATGAGGAATGTTATCACAATATACGGCGCGCTCCGGGGCCTCGCCACGCTCGGGAATGCGATTTACTTTCTCTGGTTCTTTTACCACGGCATAGACTCAGGATTTGTCGGAGCCGGTGTTGAAGTCGCCGCTTGGATCGGCCTTTTCGCTCTGCTGATCTTCAACGTGATTCTCTTCGGGATGCTTGCCGACGCGTTAGAGAGCATCGGTCTTATGGCGAACGGCATCGGCCTGATCGAGGTTTTATATAGCGGAATAGCTTTTGGATTCGGAGGCAGCCTGATTCAATTCGTTTCGCATTTCGGGATTCTTCTCCTCCTGCTTCTCAATATCGGCCTGCTCATCTTCAAGCGGACATCCACCGCGCAATCCTCGTTGGGAGAAGAGCGACCATGACCAAACGATGGTTCAAAGAGTGGGGTTGGGTTTATCTCCCCGTTTCAGCGATGGGATGGCTGGCTGTTTTCCTGGTGGCGTCGTTTTGCGTCAACACGTTTCTGGCGGTTGACGCTCATTCACAATCCGTGAGCGACACTCTGTACGGCATCTTTCCGTACTGGATTCCGGCAGTCGGAGTTCTGGACTGGGTAGCCGGGAAAACTTCCGGGAAGGCACGCTGAGGGCGGCTCGGAGACTCGCAAATAGCTCTGCCCGTGGAGGCGAGAAAGGTCCGCTTTCCCGCGGCGCGAGCGAAAGTTCTCTACACTCCCTTGTTCTCGACCGCAGCGTGGGCGCCGAGGAAGCACAAGAAATAGACTGGATTTCGCGCACATCGCTTCTAGTCGGTCAGGCTAATATGCCGGATTCACGCCGTCCCAAATTGGGTCAGCACTTCCTGTCCGAGGGGCGTTACCGTCAGCGCATCGTGGATTCACTCCACCTCAAGCCGCAGGACGTGGTGGTCGAGATTGGGCCGGGCCGAGGCGCGATGACTGAGCTACTCGCGCAGCGCGCCCGGCGCGTTATTGGCATTGAAGTCGATCCACGCCTCGCGGAAGACCTTCGCCGCAGATTCGTCAACTACGCCAACCTCGAAATTCTCTACGCGGACATCCTTAAGACTGACCTCGCGGCGCTTTCTTCGGCCCCTGGCCTGTTTGTTTTCGGCAATCTTCCCTATTACATTACTTCACCGATTCTTCATCATGTGCTGAGTTTTTCCCCGGTGATCCGTTCGATGGCGTTCGTCGTTCAGCGAGAGGTCGCCGATCGCCTGGTTGCCGCGCCGGGCAGGCGGGAGTAC
>JAJYNF010000139.1 GCA_021786455.1 Acidobacteriota bacterium | reverse complement strand
CGGATCGCCGACCTCGACGGGAACCGCAAAGAAGCTTTAGCTCAGTACCACGCCGCCGCCATTACCGCCGCCGCCTACCCCGAAGCCCTTCGCGCTGTTCAGCAGGGCCTTCAGCATCCCTTCGGATCCAATTAGGCGCTGGGAACACCAGCAGCGCGGGAAGCATTGCTTGCGTGGCTTGCACGCGAGTCAAGTACCGTTCTTGCCGCACAGAGGTGGACACTTCAGGCGCCTAACGGCCGACAGCACCCAGTAAGTTGCGGCGCAGGGTTGGACATGATAGGATGAGCGCTCGTAAGGGGATTGCGCCGTCGCCGGAGTGAATTGCAAGCCTTTAGCCGGAACTCAGATCGTGTCGTTCGGCTAGCCGGACGGGTTCGGTTCGGCTGCCCGCCAGTTCGGGAAAGGCTCAAGCATGGCTGATAGTTTACCGGTGCCTTCACGACCCCAAAACTCCGGCTCAAAATCTTCCCGCCTGTTTGAACCTCGACGGCTTGCCGAGCTGTGGGGTTTCCTGTTGTTGGTCGTCGGAGTACTCGCCTTGCTGAGTTTGGTCTCGCACTCGCCGCTCGACCGCTCCCTGGATTCGACGGGCAGTCCCGGCCCAATCCACAATTGGATTGGACCCTTGGGCGCTTACCTTTCGGATGGGCTCGAACAATTGTTTGGCTGGGTGGCCTTTGCCTTTCCCTTGGCGCTCGTTTATATCGGCGCCCGTCTGCTGGTGGGGCGCGGCCTTGAGGCCCCTCGAACCAAAGCGGTCGGCTTTCTTCTTTTTGCCTGCTCGCTGATGGTTCTGCTGGATCTTTTCCCGTACACTCCGCGCATCAGTGGTTTGATCCGTGGCAGTGGCCTCGGAGGGTATTTGATGGCCGCGGGGCTTATTCATGTCGTCAATCGTCTCGGAGCCGCAATCGTGAGCGGGACGGTTTTCCTCACTTCGTTGTTCCTCATCAGCACTTTTTCATTTAGCAAGCTTTTCGAGGCTGCTGGACCCCGCTTGGCCTTCGCCAAAAGGTTCGCCGTGAAGTGGCAAGCTTGGCAGGAGGAGCGTGACGCCGAGCGGTTGCGCCGAAAAATGGAAAAACGACGCCAGACGGTAAAAAGCCCAGTCGTGGTTCAGAGCGCGAGAGAACTTTCGCCCCGCGAAGAACCCAGAACGGCGCCGCCTTCAGTCGTGGCAAATGTCCGCGGCATCTCCCCGGCCGGCGAAAAGTTCGTTCAACCGGGCAGCCTTATGGATATTCTTCGCCCTCGCCGCCCTGATGCTCCTGCCGGCCCTGCCTTGAGCTCTCCGGCGCGTGGCAAATCGTCCGCAGTAGCGCCCTCCCCTCTCTCGCCTCGCATCGTTGGCCGCGGTTCCGAAGGGTACAAGCTGCCGAGCAGCACGCTGCTTCGGGCGTCTGATTCTGAAGCGGTGATTGACGAGCAAGAGCTGAAGGAGCGGGCCGCGCGTCTGAAGGAGAAGCTCGCCGAATTTGGCGTAATGGGTGAAGTGACCCAGATTCACCCCGGTCCGGTCGTAACCACCTATGAGTTCAAACCGGAGGCGGGCATCAAATATAGCCGCATCGTCAACCTGGCCGATGATCTTTGCTTGGGGATGCGCGCGGAATCCATTCTCATTGACCGCATTCCCGGCAAATCCACGGTAGGCATCGAGGTTCCCAACCTCCACCGCGAGACCATCCATCTGCGCGACCTGATCGAATCCCACGAATTCACCGGTGCCCCGCCAAGACTCAGTTTGTGCCTGGGAAAAGACATTACCGGCAAAATCAAAGTGTCTGACCTCGCTCAGATGCCCCACTTGCTCCTGGCGGGATCAACCGGCTCCGGGAAAAGCGTCTCCATCAATTCGTTCGTGATTTCGATTCTCTACAAGGCCACCCCCGAGGAAGTCAAGCTCATTATGATTGATCCCAAGCGGCTCGAATTGAGCCTCTACGAGGGCATTCCCCATCTATTTACCCCGATTGTGACTGAACCGAAAGTCGCGGCGAACGTTCTTCGCCGGGCAACCATGGAAATGGAACAACGGCTCAAGAAGCTGGCCGAGCGCGGCGTCCGCAACATCGAGCAATACAACAGAATTTTTGAAGACGAGCCAACGCCTAATCTTTTTGACCCCAAAACCGATCACCCCGGCCCGTTGCCTTATCTGGTGATTATCATTGACGAGCTGGCCGATTTGATGATGGTAGAGCCCCAGGGGGTCGAGGAATCCATCACCCGGCTCGCACAGATGGCTCGCGCCGTCGGCATTCATCTGATTCTCTCTACCCAACGGCCCTCCGTGGACGTCATTACCGGGCTGATCAAAGCCAATCTGCCATCGCGCATTGCGTTCCGCGTGGCGTCCAAGGTGGATTCAAGAACCATTCTCGACTCTAACGGCGCCGAAGCCTTGCTCGGCCGGGGCGATATGCTTTTCCTCCCGCCGGGCAGCGCTCGGCTGCAACGTCTCCACAGTTGCCTGGTGACGGAGGGCGAAATTGAGAAAGTAGTTGAATGGTGGAAGTCCCAATCGAAACCGCAGTACAACGAGGAGTTCCTACAGCCGGTCAAGGACAAAGGGGAGGCGGACAGCTCCGCCGACGATGAAGAGGAGGAAGACGCCGAGCTCGACGAAGTCTATGACGAGGCGGTGCGGCTGGTGGTTGAGTCGGGCAAGGCCAGCACCTCCTTATTGCAGCGACGGCTGCGGCTGGGTTATGGGCGCGCGGCCCGCCTGATTGATATGATGGAGAAAGATGGCATTGTCAGCGCGCCCGATGGCGCGAAGCCTCGCGAGGTGCTGAAACGCCCCGATTGGCTTCAAGAGATTGACAAATCCCTCCGATAGCTCTAATTTGGGAATCCCTCGGACGTGCTGCGCTGGACCTAAGACCGCCGGTGGATTCGGGCGCGTTGACGTCAACGAAAGGGGAATTCAACTATGCCCAATGTGGAGTCGAGTAATCGCCGGCGGAGCGGCCGCGTGGCGCATCAGTTGCCCGTCATCCTCAGCGGCGTGGACCGCGACGGCTTCAACTTCGGGGAAGAAACCGAAACCGTGAGCATCAGTAAGCACGGAGCCTGCGTCCGCACCGCCTATGAGCTTCGTCTAGGGCAGGAGGTTTCTCTGCGCACCAAAGATACCCACCGCGTGGGACAATTCGTCGTGGCTTGGGTTGGCCACCGAGGCACGCCGGGCGAAGGGCAGGTGGGCCTCGAATGGGTCGAAGTGCGGCGGTTTTGGGGCATTGACTTTCCTCCCGAAGACTGGGAATCCGATGAATAAGGCTTCGCCCTTCGCCCGGCCATCTTTCAAAAGGGTTGGAAGCGGCAAATGAAACCTCAGCGCAGGCTAGTTGGCGTCGGGCCCGTGATAAAGCCGCAGAACCTCTTCCACCGTTTATAACCGCGCCCGCCCGCCTTTCCTGTAGCGGCGATGTCTTCATCGCCGAAATGAATTGTAGCAGCGGCCCCGCCTTGCCGGGAGCGCCGCTTCCGCCAGGACCACGTGTCTGAAGATCTCGGGGGCGCGGAGCCGCTCGCGGGCGTCGAGGATTTCTATGCCCGCGATCCGGCCGTCAGCGGTGTAGTCCACCGCGACGCCTTCTGCCACGTGCTCGGTGGTCACGCTGCCTTCGATAAACCCGATGTACAGGGCATCCACTTCGCTATCGTAGGTAATGGTCCTGGGACGAACCTCCTCTTTTAGAAACAGTACACGTAAACCGTCACGACCAGTGGTAGCCGCGACGGTGCTTTTCCCGTCGCGGGCTCGTTCGCGCGGTCAAAATCCCGCGACACGAGCATCAGTGTCGCGGCTACCGCCAGCGAATAAGGCGTATGTCTCAAATCCTCCCTTCCCCCAATCTGTTGATAGGTGAACAAACTCGTGCGGCTCGTAGCCTCGCCCTGACTTGGGACCTTCCAGCACCGCATCCACTCTCTCCCACAGCTTCAGCGCTCGCGCTAACTCCTCCAACACCACCAAACCTCCCAAGCTCGTCAGCCGCTCCGAACTTCTTTCCAACTGTGCTCGTTCAGAATGATTGTTGACACTCCTTGTAGAGTGTCGGGATGCAGATCAAACCCTTGAGACCGCCCCGCTCCAGGTACCTGGAGCGGGGCGCGGCCGAATTGAGCCGCGAAGCGGTGAAGCGATGGCAGTGGTTCGACCATGACGTTGCCCACGCGCGGAACTCGGCCCTCACCTGCCGCTATTTCGGGATCAGCCGGGAGACGTTCTACCGCTGGAAGCGGCGCTACGACCGGCAGGACTTGCGGACGCTGGAAAGCCGCTCGCCTCGGCCTCACCCTCGGCGTCGTCCCCCCTGGACGGCGGAGCAGGCGGAGCGAGTGGGTCGGCTCCGAGAGCC
>JAJYNF010000111.1 GCA_021786455.1 Acidobacteriota bacterium | reverse complement strand
TCCGATCTGGCTAACACCTTTACATCGAAACCTCCTTCTAATAGCAGGTCGAGCGAGCGCTCCGTCGCCGCCCGGCCCGCCGAATCCGGATCATAGTTCACCGTCACCCTTCGAGTGAACCGGCTGAGCAGCCGTACTTGCGCTTCCGTCAAGCTGGTGCCACAGCTCGCTACGACATGGTCCACGCCCGCCGAAGCCACCGCGATTGCATCCATATATCCTTCCACGAGCACGACCGCGTCCTGCTTGCGGATAGCGGCGGCGGCCTGATCCAGGTGGTAAAGCACGCGCCCTTTCACATAAATCGGGGTCTCGGGCGAATTCAAATACTTGGGCTGGTCTTCGCCCAAAGCCCGGCCTCCCAAAGCCACGACTTTCCCGCTTTCATTTGTAATGGGAAAGATAATTCGCCGCCGAAAACGGTCGAGTAGCCGCTCTCTGGCGGCGTCTTGGACAAAGAGGCCGCTTTTTTCGAGCTGCGAAACCTCAAAACCCGCCGCGGAAAGATACCGCCAAAGGGAACGCCCTTCCGACGGCGCGTAGCCTAGCCGAAACCGACCGACCGCTACATCGCCGACCCCCCGGTCGGCCAAATATCCTCGCGCCGCCCGTCCTTCTGCCGTCCCACCCAATTGCTCGGCGTAAAATCGCGCCGCCGCCTCATGGATTTTCTGGAGCAAGAGACGTTCTCGCGCCCGCGAGTCCATCTGCGCGGAAACTTCCCTTTCCGACAGCTTGATTCCACTCTTTTCCGCCACTTGCCGCAACGCCTCTGGAAAACTGAGATTCTCAATGAGCATGACGAATTTGAAGACGTCGCCTCCTACCCCGCAGCCGAAGCAATGGAAGATCTGCTTGACCGGATGCACTGCAAAGGACGGCGATTTCTCTTGGTGAAAGGGGCACAGGCCCATATAGTTTGCCCCAGCCTTGCGCAGCTTCACGTGTTCGCCCACGATGCGAACAATGTCCGCCCCTGCCCGAACTTCCTCTGCCTGGCTCATGGATACTGACTTTTTGATGGTTACGATTCGATCCGTGGTTGCTACGCGCCGTCAACTTACTTAAGGCTGATCGCTGCCAACGGCTCAATCCGTCCAGTCGCAGGCCGCCGAAAACGAGTGACTCTACATACCTTGTTCAAGGGATCACAATCAGTTCGGATGCCGAAGGGCCGAACTCACTGGCTTTGAATTGCGACCGCAACAAATCGAGATACGCGCGGCAGAGCGGACGGCCGTTGTGGTGCGCGGCGCCCGCCTGTGTCAGCACAATCAACAGGTCTCGGACCTCCGCGTTACGAACACCCCCCAAGCTCCCGCTCTGTTGCTGCGCCCGATCGAACCTTTGGATTTCTTCTTTCAGGGCGTCATAAAGCCCGCGTTGCAAGGGCCGAATGGGCGGTTTTTCGTAGTAAACCCCGCCCGAAAGAGTTTGGTAGGATGTGGCGAGCGATTCGAGCGCGGCAATCGCATCGGTGTCGGTCAGTTCCCGATGGTCTCGCGCAAAGGCGCAAATAGCGTGACTCAACGCCAAGATTAACTCATGGTGCGTGCTCAGAAACGAGCTCGGAATGCGCACCTCGCCGAAGGGCAAGTTTTCTGGTTTGCGCAACGGCATGCGCGCTTCGTAGCGACGGCTTTCTTTCAGGTGAACGCAATCCGGCGGGCAATCTATGGTGACCTCACGCTCCGTCCCGCAGCATACCGAGCAAATACTTTCGCCGCGCGCCGGGCAAAATCGCCGTGATTTACGCTGCTCGCAAATGGGGCAGTTCAATGTCCCTCGCCGCCAATAAGTTTTGCGCTTGCTCCCTCTTATTTTAGGTGATTCCGTCGTCCGCGGCAAAGGATTAAAAATCATGGTAGTGCCCGAAAACCATCTGGAACATTCGCTTGCGGCGTGCCTGCCGGTTCATTATGATTACACCCGATGGCTGCGGGAGTGATCAACGTCGCCTCAGTTCCCCACCGGAGCCCGTTTCGCTACCCCGGTGGAAAAACTTGGCTCGTTCCGTATGTCAGGCAATGGATGAAAAGCCTTCCGCACCGGCCGGTGGAGTTCGCAGAACCCTTCGCCGGTGGAGGCATCGTTGGGCTTTCCATTTTGTTTGAGGGCCTGGCCCAGAAGCTGACACTTGTCGAAATCGACCGGGACGTAGCCTCGGTATGGAAAACCATCCTTGGGATTGAAGGTGAACGGTTGGCTTCCGCAATCATGTCCTTCCGGCTCTCTGAGCAGTCCGTGCGTTCGTGCCTTTCGAGCAGCCCCAAGAGTGAGTTTGACCGCGCATTCCAAACGATCCTGCGCAACCGAGTTCAGCGGGGCGGGATCATGGCCCCTGGCGCAAGCCTCATGAAGCGGGGAGAAAACGGGCGTGGGCTAGCTTCGCGCTGGTATCCAGAAACACTAGCCCGGCGGATCTTGTCAATTTTTGAGAACCGGCACCGAATCCGAATCCGGCAACAGGACGGCCTACAGTTTCTCCAACAAAACGCAAGCCGCAATGACATTGCTTTCTTCATTGACCCGCCCTATACCGTAGCCGGCCGGAGGTTGTACCTTCACTCGATCGTGGATCACGAGAAGCTCTTCCGGGAAACTTCCAGGCTCAAGGGCGACTTCCTGATGACCTACGATGACGCCCAGCCGATCCGCGCCCTGGCCACCCGCGTCGGGTTCGACGTCCATGCAGTCCCCATGAAGAACACTCATCACGAAATCATGAGGGAATTATTAATCGGGCGCGATCTTGGATGGGCCAGAGCGTCGCGTCAACTTAGCCAAGATGCGCTTTTCGAAGAGCTCAAGGCTGACGGGAACGCCAGCCGTCAAGCCCAGTACTGAGTCCTCCAAGGTGGTATATCGAACGGCGTCAGGAACGAGACGATAAGCTCGGGCCATCTCCTCGAATCCAACGACGAACCACGCCACATCGCGGCTTGAGATGTCGGGCACCGTTCGCATTTCGCCCATCGCTTGAAAGAAACTTCGGTCAACCACCACGGCCATCTCGTATCGAGACATGTAAAATGTAACCGATGGGGTCCGTCGAGACATTTAAGAATGTAACCCGATTCCTAGGGTCAGGAGGAGGGTTGCGATGAGCCAGCGATCTCGATGGGAATATTTCCGAGCCATCTCCGCGCGCTATGGTCAGGCGGATCAGAACTTGAAGCAAGTGATCTTGAACGAATTCTGCGCCAACACGGGGTACCACCGGAAGTACGGAATCCGGTTGTTGAACAGCTCGCCGCCGGGCTTCAGGCCGGGGCGGGTGCGTCAGGCGCTCGGCTCGCCGGAAGCGCCGTCAGACAACCTGGGCAATGAGCCGCGAGGCACTATAGCGGCTCTTTGCGCAATAACCGCAGCCTATTTCATCTTGCCTGGTTTAAGATCGTTGGTGGGAGGACACCGAATCAGCTTCGAGGAGTTTCGGTCTTTTCATGGAGCGTCTTCAGAAAATCATCGCTCGTGCCGGGGTTGCTTCACGGCGAAAGGCCGAAAAGCTGATCCTCGAAGGGCACGTTGCCGTCAATGGCCGGATTGTCACCGAGCTTGGGTCGAAAGCTGATCCGGCGCGCGACAAGATTTCCGTGGACGGCCGTCCACTGACGCGCGCGCGCAGCCGCGTGGCGATTCTGCTCAACAAGCCGGATGCGTACATCTCAACCGTCAGCGACCCGCTGCATCGCCCTACGGTCCTTTCGCTGGTTCGCGGCATCAAGGAACGGGTTTATCCCGTGGGCCGCTTGGATTATCACTCCACCGGCGTGATCCTTCTGACCAACGACGGCGAGCTGGCCAATTTCCTGATGTCGCGCGCCTCTGGAATCCCGCGGACGTATCACGTCAAGCTCGAGGCCCGGCCGCGGCCCGAAGATCTCCGCCAGCTTGAGCAAGGCATCGCGCTGGATGGCCGCCCCACCTCACCCTGCCGTATCCGCCCCCTCGCCGGCCGAGACAAACCGTGGTATGAGATCACTCTGGTCGAGGGGCGATATCACCAGGTTCGCCGCATGTTTGAGCGTATCGGGCAGCCAGTGCTAAAGTTGAAAAGGGTCCGCATCGCCTTCTTGACCGATCGCGGACTATCGCCGGGCCAGTGGCGCTTTCTTTCCGAAGAGGAAATCCGTAAGCTGAAACAATGGAAGGTGGGTGTCACAAATCTTGAAAACCGCGTCTGAGCGTTTCTCCCTGAACGAACTGCTGCTACCGTGGGTGGGACGCGTTCGTCCTTACCCTCCCGGCAAGCCCGTCGAGGAAGTGGAGCGCGAGCTGGGCCGCACGGCCATCAAGCTGGCTTCGAATGAGAATCCGCTCGGCCCCTCACCCAAAGCGCTCGCCGCGATTCGCGGCCAGCTTGGCCGCATTCATCTCTAT
>JAJYNF010000264.1 GCA_021786455.1 Acidobacteriota bacterium | reverse complement strand
ACTCTTCATCAACTGGCGGCCAGGCTGAAGGCCGCGCGAGGCCTGTCCAACCGCCCCAGAGCGAGAATAGCAGAGTCATCCGTCCCCCTCAAGCCGAGCCTCAACTTCAGCGCCGCCGAACTGCATATTGGACCCGGTTCCATGCCAGCCGCCTCCGCCTTCGTGCCCCATGCGTTCTAGGCATGGCAAGTTTCCCGGCCCCGCGAATCATTCAGAGCGACATAAACTGTAGCGCCGATGTCCTCATCCCCGACCGGCGGTCAGAGACCGCCTCCACACCGGAACGCGCAAGAACTATTGGCGCTCTACACAGCTAAAGGCTGGAATTCCGGTAACGCGCTCGCCCAAAATGAGCGTGTGGATATTGTGCGTGCCCTCGTAAGTAAATACCGACTCCAGGTTGCACATGTGGCGGAAAATCGGATATTCGTCGGCGACGCCGTTGGCGCCTAAGATATCCCGCGCCGCGCGGGCCACCTCGAGGGCTATCCTCACATTGTTGCGTTTGAGCATTGAAACATGGACAAAATCGGCGCGGCCCCGATCTTTGAGCCGGCCCACGTGCAAGGCCAACAACTGAGCTTTGCTGATTTCCGTAATCATGTTGGCGAATTGTTCCTGTACCAACTGGTGGCCAGCGATGGGCCGGTTGTCAAACTGCTTTCGAGATTTCGCGTACTCCAGCGCTTCGTGGTAGCACGCCATGGCCGCTCCCAAAGCGCCCCATCCAATCCCGTAGCGCGCCTGGGTCAGGCAGTCGAGCGCCGCCTTCAGCCCCTCCGCGCCCGGCAACATGGCCCCAGCAGGAACGCGCGCCTCCTGAAGCGACAAAATCGAGGTGACCGAAGCGCGCAACGACATCTTGCCTTTGATGTCGCGGGCTGAGAATCCCGGGGTTTCACGGGGGACCAGAAAGCCGCGTATGGTGTCTTCGGCGCGCGCCCAGATCAGCGCCACATCGGCGATGGAGCCGTTGGTAATCCAGGCCTTTTCTCCATTCAACACATAACCGTCGCCGTCGCGCGCGGCGCGAGTTCTCATTCCGGCGGGGTTTGAGCCGGAATCGGGTTCCGTCAAACCAAAACATCCGATGGCCTTCCCCTGCTGAAGCGCGGGCAGCCATTTTTGCTTCTGCTCCTCACTGCCATATTCAAGAATCGGATACATCACCAGAGCGCCTTGGACGCTCACAAAGCTGCGCAAACCGCTATCGCCACGTTCGAGTTCCTGTAAGATCAGGCCATACTCCACGTTGGACATCCCCGCGCACCCGTAACCGTGGAGGTTGGCCCCGTAAAACCCCAGATCTCCCATCGGCCCGACTAAATGCGCTGGAAACTCGCCCTCGCGGTTCCAGTGCTCGATATGCGGAATCACTTCTCGCTCCACAAATTCTCGCGCCGTTTGCCGCACCAGCCGTTCCTGGTCACTAAGGAGCGAATCTATTTCCAGAAAATCCACGCCATGAAAAGCAACCATGGTTTAATCTCCCGCCGCGCACGGATATCTTGATCCATTGTATCAATCGGAAAGCTTCTCGGCAGTTTCGCGCACACGCTTCCCTCCCGGCTTGTTCGCCCAGGCTCGGAGTGCTACATTCAAGGAAGGGGCGACCCAAGGCGTTTTCGCCGCGACGGAGAAGATTGCGGTGAAGTCGGGTCGCGGGCGCGCAGTCATGCTTGAGCTGGAGGCCAAGGAGCGGTTTCTCGATAAATCCGTTGCCGGCCATCCCTCGCTGATGGTGGCTTACTCAGGAGGCGTGGACTCCGCCTATTTGGCTTATGCGGCCTACCAGGCGCTTGGCGAGCGGATGCTGGCCGTGACCGCGCTGAGCGCCAGCTACTCACGTCGCGACCGGCAGGAAGCCGAGGCCGTGGTTTCCCGCTGCCGTTTCCCCCACCAATTCATCGAGACGGGTGAGCTTTCCAACCCTTCGTACCGGCGCAACCGTCCCGACCGTTGCTTCTTTTGCAAAGACGAACTCTTTACCAAGCTCGACGCGCTCGCCGCTGAGCGTGGTTTTGCCGCGGTCGCTTACGGCGTCAATGCGGACGACCAAGGCGACTGGCGTCCTGGCCAGCGGGCGGCGCTCCTGCACCATGTGGTCGCGCCGCTGCTCGATGCGGGTTTGACGAAAGCCGACATCCGAGAACTGGCCCGCCGGGCCGGCATCCCCGTTTGGAACCGTCCCGCTTCGGCTTGTCTCGCTTCGCGCATCGCCTATGGCATCGAAGTGACGCCGGAGCGCCTGGCTCGCGTTGAGGAGGGGGAAGAGGCGCTCCGGGCGCTTGGCTTCCGCCAGTTTCGGGTCCGCCATCACGATAAGTTGGTTCGAATTGAAATTGCCCCGGAGGAGCTGCCGCGCGCGCTCCAGCCTGAAATGGCATCCCGCTTCGTCGCCATCTTCAAGCCTTTAGGTTTTTCCTTCGTCACGCTCGATCTCGAAGGCTATCGCCAAGGGTCGCTCAACACCCACCTCGTCAGGCTCTAGCGGCCTGAGTCGTAAGCAGGATGAATAATTTCGGGCTGTCCGGCCTCCGGCAAGTCCTTTGCGGTCTT
Organism: Acidobacteriota bacterium; assembly: GCA_021786455.1. Classification (GTDB taxonomy): domain Bacteria; phylum Acidobacteriota; class Terriglobia; order UBA7540; family UBA7540; genus JAKCCV01. The sequence continues at coordinate 1,866 of JAJYNF010000264.1, read as the reverse complement.
CGCGCCTTTGCGTGAAACAGGCTCTGAGTCGTTCATCGAGCTTCTGACTCAGAACACTCGGAAATTCCTTCACCTTGCAGACGCGAACTCCCGAGCCACGCGCAGGGTTGTGGCATGGATGCCAACCGTGTCCTCGACCTTGCGCGCGTAGCCGCCCGCTAGCGTGACGACCACCGGAATTTTCCCCGCCTTCTCAAAAACCATCCGGTCCCGCTGTTCGAGTCCCTCACGGCTCAGCCGTAACCCGCCGAGCTGGTCGTCCCCATACGGATCAGCGCCGGCAAGATAGAAAATGATCTGCGGATCGAATTGCGGAATGATCTTCTCCAGGCTCTCTCGCAGGATGTCGAGATATTCCTGGTCGCGGGCGCCGTCGGGCAAGTTGATATCCAGCGAACTCGGCGGTTTGGGATACGGATAATTATTTTCCTGCTGCATGGAGAAAGTAAAAACCGAAGCGTCGCCAGCAAAAATGGCCGCCGTCCCATTGCCTTGATGGACGTCAAGGTCCACGGTCATGGCGCGGTCAATGGCGCCGTCCTTCTGCAACCGCCGGATGGCAATCGCCACGTCATGCAGCGCGCAGAATCCCTCCCCGTGATCGGGAAAGGCATGATGGAAGCCTCCGCCGATATTCGCCGCCATGCCTTCTTCAAGCGCCAGGCGTCCGGCCAAGATCGAGCCACCCGCCGCCAGCCAAAACGCCCGCGCCAGTTCTGGCGAGTACGGCACCTCCAGGCGAAGGATTTCAGCGTAAGAAAGTTTGCCGTTCTTCAGCTTCCAGATGTACTCACGATCGTGCACCAGCGCCACATCGTCATCCGAGGCCGGCTCGGGCGCAATGATGTCCTCGGGCTTCGCCACGCCTTCTTCCAGCAGCTTCTCCTTCGTCAGCCGGTACTTGATCGCGGGGAAAACGTGATCGCCGAGGTGCAGGTCGTATTGGTCGGAATAGACGAGCTTCATTATTCTACCGTCACCGATTTGGCCAGGTTTCTGGGCTGGTCCACGTCGCAACCGCGCAGCACGGCTGCGTGATAGGCGAGGAGCTGGAGCGGCACGACCTCGAGGATGGCCGAAAGTAGCTCGTTCGTTGGCGGCAGCACGATCGTGTGATCGGCCATTTCCCGTACCTCTTGGTCGCCCTCGGTCACCAAGGCAATAATCGTCGCGCCGCGGGCCTTGGCTTCTTTGATATTGGAAATCGTCCGCTCATGCCGGACGAGCGAATCGGGGGCGTCCCGGTCCGAGGTGGCGATCACAACCACCGGCAGGCCGTCGGTAATAAGGGCATTCGGTCCGTGCTTCATTTCGCCGGCGGGGTAGGCTTCCGCGTGGATGTAAGCGACTTTCTTCATCTTTAGCGCCCCTTCCAGCGCCACTGGGAAATGAACCCCACGGCCGAGGTAAATAAATTCCAAGGACCGGTGATATTGACGAGCCAGTTCCTCAAATTCCTCATCCTTTTGCAAAACCGACTCCAGTTGCCGCGGCAGCGCCGTGAGCGCCTGAAGCAGCGGCTTGGCCGAGTCTGTCGAGAGCGCGCCTCGGACTTCCGCCAAATAAACGGCAAACAAATAGAGGGCCGTCAACTGCGCCGTAAACGTCTTCGTTGAGCCGACGCCGATTTCCGGACCGGCATGGGTGTAAATGGCCCCGTCGGCTTCGCGAGGCGCCATGCTTCCCAGAACGTTGCAAATGGCGAGGGTCTTGGACCCCTTCGCGTGGGCCTCGCGCTGGGCGGCAATCGTGTCCGCGGTTTCACCCGACTGAGTAATCAGGAGGGTCAAGGTGTGCGGTTCAACCATGGGGTCGCGGTATCTAAATTCCGAAGCGTAGTCCACCTCCACGGGCACACGGGCCAGC
>JAJYNF010000132.1 GCA_021786455.1 Acidobacteriota bacterium | reverse complement strand
ACCTCAATGCGCTTCCCAAGGTGACAGCGGCACAGCTCGCAAAGCTGACCGAAGGAAAGACGGCACCGACCCAAACGGGTCGTGTCGAGGAAAAATCTAGCCACGAGTTCAAGCCGCGTGGGGGTGGGCCTGAGTTTCGAATCCTCGATCACATCAGCACGAAACTCCGCAAAGTTGGCCGAAATTATGTGACCCGGTGCCCTTCGTGCGCCGATGCCGGTCACGACCGCAGCGGCGACAACCTCGCGATCTCGATTGACGACCCGCGCAAGTACATCTGCTGGGCCGGATGCACAAGCGAAATGATTCGAGCGGCCTTGGGCTGCCCAAAGCTAAGAACAATTGGAGGCAAGGGTGGCCGCTGAAAGAATATCGGGCGAAGAGGCGCGGCGTGGGCTCACGCTTCCGCGGAGTGCAGTGCGAAGGTTGGCCGAAGTTGGAATCTTTGCCAAGGCTGCGATCAGCCTCGAACACCAACACCTTGCGCGTCGCTACGTCATTCGGGGAATCGAGTCGGGCGGGGCCGTTGAAGGGATCGGGCATTACGTGACCTTTTGCGGCGAGAACGGGGAGCCGCTCTCTTGGCTTCATCCGCTGGATTCGATTGGCGTAAATGGTGTGCATGCGGTGGTGATCGCGCCGACCCTAGCGCGGGTCGAAATGTTCCGCCGCGGGCATACCTACGATCTTCTCATCACACGCCATTCGCCCGGTCCAGTCGAAAAGGGGAAACGGCCTCTGTTGGAAACCAAAGTCCTCTTTCGCGCGCATGACGGTTACCTTGCGCTCGACTTAGTGAAAGAGCACAAGAAGCAGCGCGGGTCGGTGATGCCGACGTTTCACTCACGAGGCGGTGAACCAATGACGGTCCCCACACGGTTCGAAGCGGTCGTTAAGGCAGCAACGCATGCCAGCGCCTGCGTCGGATGTACCCACCCGCATTACTTGCGTGCTCCGGAGCCTGAGCGAACTTTTATTTCAGAGGCAGGCCAGTGACTTCCATCGGCGACATCGAAATTGAACTTGCCTTCCGCATCGCGGTTCGTGGGCGGATGCGCGATTTGGCTGAACTAGCGCGCAGGCTGGAGGGCTGCCAGGCCGTAATTCTCTTACCCATCAAAGAACAGCAGAAGGCCGAGGAAAACGGAGATAAGCGGATCCTGGTCAGCATCGGGAGGTCAGACTCGTGAAGGTCGGAACCAAAAGTGTGCTGTTCGGCGTGCATTGCTTCTTGATTCATCCATTTTTCGTTGCGGCGGCTTGGTGGAAGCTTTACGGCTTCCCACGAGATGCTAGGCTCTGTGCCGCGTTCTTCTTCCACGACAGCGGCTATCTCGGAAGGCCAAACATGGACGGGCGCGAAGGTGAGGAGCACGTCCTCCTCGGCGGCCACATCATGGGTAAGCTCTTTGGCGCGAAGTGGCGCGATTTTACGCTTTGCCATTCCCGCCATTGGGCGAAGCGCCTGGGCAAACCTTATTCAAGACTGTGCGTCGCCGACAAACTGGCGTTCGTCATGACGCCCGCGTGGCTCTATCTCCCCATGGCGCGAGCGAGCGGCGAATTAGCCGAATACATGCAGGTCGCAAGCGCACGACAGTCGGGCGGCCAATTCAGCAATTTCCAGTTGAGCTTGCTCAAATGCCGCAACCCGGAAGTGTGGCTTGAAGGGCTCAAGAGCTACACGCGGCGTTGGATTGAAAAGCATCGTGACGGCCGCACCGACCATTGGACGGTCATTCGTCCATCAGAACCGGAACGCGAAGTCTGCAATGCAAGGTGATCTTGGGCCAATTGGTCTTGTCAGGACCGCACGAGGACTACAAGGAGCGGAACATGCGAATCAAGTTTTGGGGTGTCAGGGGTTCGATCGCAACGCCCGAGCGTCGAAACTCCCGTTACGGCGGCAACACACCGTGCATCGAAGTTCGCCTGGATGATGGCAGTCTGATCATTCTCGATTGTGGGACGGGCATGCGCGCCCTTGGCAAGAGCCTGGTTCGTGATGCCGGTGGCGCACCCATTCGCGCCCACGTTCTCTTGACGCACTTTCATTGGGATCACATTCAGGGCATCCCTTTCTTCCTGCCCTTTTACTCGCCGCATAACACTTTCGTGATTCGTGCGGCGACGCGGCGCCGCCAGGAATTCGAGGCCGTCATCAAGCGCCAAATGATTTACCCATTCTTTCCAGTTGGCTCCGAGAAGATGCATGCGACGCGGGTTTTCCGTGACGGCGAAAACTGGCCCATCAAAGCCGCGTCCGCCATCGTCAAGTACACTCCGCTGAACCATCCGCAAGGCTGCGTTGCCTACCGGATCGAGGCGGACGGCTCGGCGTTTGTATATGCGACGGACACGGAGCCCGGTTCGCCGGAGCACGATCGAGCGCTTCGGGATTTGGCAACGGGCGCGGACGTCCTCATTTACGACGCGCAATACACTCCGGAGCAGCTATGCCGTGAGAAGAAAGGTTGGGGACACAGCTCGTGGCTTGAGGGTATCCGGATCGCACACGACTCCGGCGTGAAAAGTCTGATTCTCTTCCATCACGATCCCGATTCCGACGACTCAACCATTGACTCGCTGGTTGAAGACGCACGCGAGGAATTCCCGGCAGTCGCGGGTGCGAGGGAAGACATGGTCTTGATGCTTCGCAATGGCGTGCTCAGAGAAGAGTACCAGGCGCCGCGCAGGTCAGGCCAAGGCCGTGCTCTCCCCGTGCCTACAGGTTCGGTGCTGGCTGCGGATAGGGTTGTGAGGAAGGGTACCATCGCGCTGACCCGGTGATTGTCACAAGGGGAAAAAAGGCCGGAAAAGCTGTGCGCCCGTCGCCCAAAAGGGGGTTGATATGAGTCCGGAGACGATGACAGGAACTGCGGAAGACTTGCATCTGCAGACCGGTTCGACGGCCTCGCAGAAGCAGGAACCCTTGCGCCGTCGCCTACCCGACGAGCGCAAGGCTCTAGTCCACCACTTTTCCGTGGGCGGACACGAAGGCTACTTGATGGTCGGCCTCTACGAAGACGGACAACCAGGCGAGATCTTCATCCGCATGGCCAAGGCCGGATCAACAATCGCCGGACTTATGGACTCGTTCGGAATCGCGGTTTCAATGGCCTTGCAATACGGTGTGAGCCTCAAGGTTCTGTGCGACAAATTCAGCCACACGCGATTCGAACCCAGCGGCTGGTCTGGAAACCCCAAAATCGGTTACGCGAAATCCCTCATGGATTATTTGTTCCGTTACATGGCTTTGAAGTTTCTCCCACCCGCGACTCCTTCCTCATCGGGCGCCGAAGCCGAGGCGACGGCTCCGGCGCCCGCCCACCCGTCAGCGGGCGGGGTGGACCAGGCGGAAACCGACGCGCCGGCGTGCAAGGAGTGCGGCGCGATCATGGAGCGCAACGGCTCGTCTTATCGCTGCGGAAACTGTGGTCGGACGAATGAGCGCTCGTGATGCAAGCCGCTCCGGGAAGTGGACAATAACCGCGGGATTAAGTGAGAGGCCAGGGCGATTTGATTGAGTAAGGGAGCTCCGAGGGCTGGGAGGGAGAGAATGTCCATGCTTCACGAAACCGCGTACACGACCTGTGACGAGTGCAACAAGCGAGGGGAGACCCGATCCGTTGGCGGCGGTGAGTATTGCCGTGACTGTTATCCACGGGTGAGAAGGTTGGAACATGGCGGCATTGACGATCTCTGGCTCCCGCTCAAACCCTTCCGCGATCTGCTAGCCGCGGCCCGCTGGACGTGCCCGAAGTACTGGGGCCGGTTCGCGATCCAGTTTCTGCGTGAGTTGCCGATGTCCTTCTCGGAGAACGCGGTCTTGGTAATTGAGCTCGTGCCATATCTGACGCGGCTCCCCGAGCTGCCGGATTCGCTGAAGCGCTATGAGCCTCGATTGCAGTGCGCGATCGACGCTGTCGGGGCTAACGAGCGGATGCTCGGCGCTGTCGCGGCAACACTAACAGAGGCTTACGAATTTATTCAATGGCACCGCTCCTATCTCATTAAGAGGCAGGTAAGCTGAGGGCTTACGACCGGGCCCCTCGACCGGCGGCGCGCGGCCGTTCTCAGGATACATTTGACTTAGGCAAACCCCGATAGCGGGGGCGAAAGCGTATCTTGCCCTTCAATCCTAGCACCAGGTTCGTCAGGAGGCGCGCCGGGATTTCTTCCGACTACTCGCCGCGCTTGACTGTGATTTAGCCCACTCCACCGCACAATCCGCTGCGATTCTTGATTTCGGCACCCTGAAAACCCTCACAAGACTTTCACGCCTTTCGCCTCTGGTCCCCACAAGCCTGTCGACACGCCACAGCCTTTGAACCCACGTCCCAAAAGGAATTCTCGTGTTCAAGAAATGGATCGAAAAACACTTCAAGTTGTTTGGAGTTTTGCTTCTGGTTATGGCGGCGCTGAACACCTGGGCCGCTTCTG
>JAJYNF010000003.1 GCA_021786455.1 Acidobacteriota bacterium | reverse complement strand
ATTCCGCTGCCTTTTATGAGGATTTCCTTAAGATCGGGCACGACGGCAAATACGTCTTCACCCCTTCTTACTCGCCGGAGAACGACCCCCTCGGCCGGTACCCCGTGGTGCCCAATGCGACCATGGACGTGGCTTCCGTGAAGCAGCTTCTGCGCAACCTCGTCGCCCTCCCTCGGCCCGGTGTTGGTAACCTCCACACGGACGGTTGTCTCGCCCTCGCGTGCGATCCGAGCAGGAGACAAAGTGAGGTTGGAAAAACTGAAGGTTGTATAGCTGAGGCCGTGGCCGAAGGGAAACAGCGGCCCGCGCTTGGCGAATAGATAAGGCACGTCAGCGGAAGGCTTGCGGTAATAGTAGGCCGGCAGCCCGCCGACGGTGCGAGGGAACGTGACGGGGAGCTTTCCGCCCGGGCTTGCATCGCCGAAAAGAACCCGGGCGGCTGCTGTGCCGCCCTCCTCACCCAGGTACCAACCTTCCAGGATGGCCGGCACGTGTTCGGCCGCGTAGTCAATAGAGATCGGGCGGCCATTAATGAGCACCAGCACGGTGGGCGTTCCCGTTTCGACGATGGATCGCACCAACCGATTCTGCAGGCCAACCATGCGAAGCGAGTCCCGGTCGCCCGGGTTTCCAATCCACGCTTCGTGGCATGTTTCCTCGTTGCCGCCCATCACCAGGATGACAACATCCGCCTTGCGAGCGATTTCGGTGGCGGCGCGAATGTTTTGACGTTGCACTTTCGGATTCGGAAGCTCTACGTGGCCTCGGGTTCCGGCAGTGATTTGGCAACCCTCGGCATAGACCACGCGCGCCGCCGAACCCACCCGTTTGCGGATTCCCTCGAGTATGCTCACGTCACCGCTTTCCACCGGACGACTGTAGCCGCCCAAGTGCACTTGCGCCGCATCTCCGCCGATCACGGCAATGGTTTTTATCTTCTTCAAATCAAGGGGCAACAATTGATTTTCGTTCTTGAGCAAAATGATCGCCTTCTCCGCGGTTTTGAGCGCCAGTTGGCGCCGTGGCGCGGAATTGGCCATGCGCTCCGCGTATTCCGGGTCAGTGTAAGGGTTCTCGAACAATCCCAGTCGGAATTTTGCCGCCAGGATTCTTGATACGGCCCGGTTCACCTCGCTCTCGGGGACGTTCCCCGCGCGCACTTGGTCCAGCAGCGTGGAATAGACGGCGCCCGAGGACCGGTCATAGTCCACGCCCGCTGCCAAGGCCATCCGCGCCGCCCCGGTGTAATCTGCGGCGATGTGGTGAGTGTTCACCAGCATCTCAAGCCCTGCGCCGTCCGAGGTCACGTACCCGCGAAATCCCCATTCGCCTCGCAGGACGTCCTCCAGCAGCCAATGGTTAATGTGGCAGGGAATGCCGCCGTTAATCTCGCAGTACGCGGCCATCACGCTGCCCACTTGGGCTTCCTCGACCGCCGCGCGAAACATCGGCAAAAAAACCTGGCGCATCTCGCGCTCCGGGTAATTCGCCGGAGCCGTGTTGCGGCCGCCCCAAGGCTCGCCGAGCGCCGCAAAGTGTTTTGCGGTCGCCAGAACGTGGTGCCGGTCTATCAAATAGTTCCTGCCTTGAAGCCCTCGGATTGCCGCGACGCCAAGCTGGGCCGAAAGGTACGGGTCTTCGCCGTAAGTTTCTTCGGTGCGCCCCCAGCGCGGGTCGCGCGCCAAATTCAGAACCGGCGCGAACACCTGATTGATCCCCGCTGAGGCCGCTTCGTCGCCAGCCACCGTAAAAACTCTTTCGAGCAGCTCCGGATCCCACATGCTGCCCAAAGCAATCGCCTGGGGGAAACTTGTCGCTCCCCTCGCCGTATAGCCGTGCAAAGCCTCGTCCTGAAATATCTGCGGAATGCCCAGCCGCGTCTTTTCCACGGCGTACCGTTGCAAGGCATTGCGAAACAAAGCTTGGTCGCGCGGCGTTAAGCGCGAGTGCATGTCGTAAATCTGACGGAAATTCCCGCGAATGTCTTTTTCGGTGAACTTGCCCGTCGGATCCACAATGCCGTAGCTCGAGGTTCGACCGCCTCGCAACTGCTCGACTTTTTCCTCTAGGGTCATTCGGGGCAACAAATCCGCTACGCGCTGCTCGATGGGAAGGTCGGGGTTGCGATATCCGGCACCACCTTGCCCGGAGGTCGAGGATGCAGGTGACGCTTCCTTGACCTCAACCGCAGCCGCCGTTTTTGCACCCGCGGCGCTGCGGCCCGTCAGCATCGTTCCGACGCCGGCTAGAAATGAGGCAAATTCACGTCGTGTCATGCCCGATCCCTCCACCTATCTCCCGGATATCACGCCGGGCCTTTTACAGTTTTTTCGGATATCGGCGGCAAGCCTTGGGTCAACGTGTTTGCAGCCTTACCCTCGGTGGACTGAGGTTTAATCCGTAACTTATCCGGCGTGGTTCTGAACCCTTTTCGGCATGGAAGGGGCGCAGGCCCAGGCCTCAGAAATGCAGCATCAGGCCGAGTTGGATGATCCGCGGGTCGTGGGCGCTGGTGACCTCGCCAAAGCTGCCCGATCCGAGAGCCGCGCTGACGCCACTAAAGTTGGTGTGGTTGAATACATTATAAAACTCAAATCGAAGTTCTGAACGCACCCGTTCACTGATCTGGAAATGTTTGTACAGCGACCAGTTGAAAACGACTTGTCCGGGGCCGGTCAAGGTATTGCGCCCGAGGTTGCCAAAAAAGCCGGCGGGCGGATCGGTAAAACTCGAGGTGCTAAACCATTCGCCCACCTGATGGGGCGTGGTGACCGGCGAGACGAGGTCCGGGCGGCCCGCCAAGCCGTGTCCGGCGCCCGTCAGTCCGATGCTAAAGGGCAAGCCGCTTTCAACCGTGGTGATTCCCGCAAACTGCCATCCGGCAAGCGCCACGCCTTTGGCTCCGCGGGTTCCGTTAAAGAAGGGCAATCGCCAGTCGTAATTCATCTGGAGGACTTGAGTGGAATTGAAGTCGGAGGGTCCCCAATTGGCCCGCAGATTGTACGAGTTTTGCGGCTCGGCGTTATAAGTGGAGGCGTCATCCATCGCCTTCGAATAAGTATAAGCGATGCCCACTTGCAGGCCCCGGCTCATGCGCCGCTCAAGGTCCACTTGCAGAGAATTGTAATCGCTGACGGCGGCCATCTCTTGCTCGGTAATCGTTCCCCAGCCGACATACGGCACGTAAAGATTGGTCGGAGGCGCGGGCTTATTGTTCAACACCGGATTGAAATCGAAGCCGGCGTAAGGCCGCGGCTGGTTTTCGTTAATGCTCACCGGCAGATGCTCTCCATGAGTCCCCACGTAAGCGACGCTCAGCGTGGTGGACGGGGAAAGCTGATGCTGCACGCTGAGGCTGTACTGCTCGATTGTGGGGAGGGGATAGTTCGGGTTGATGACAACCAAGGATGACGGCGCGAGCGGGGCCACCGTCCCGACCGCCGGATTGTCGAGCGGCGGCGTGGTGTTAGACAAACCGTAAGCCAGAGTCTCATTGGTCGCGAAAGGAGGGTTATTGCCCACGTTGTAGGTGTCGTTTCCTTGAACGCGATAATAGCCCATTCCGAACCCGCCGCGAATCGCCGTCGTGCCGTGGCCGGTGGGATCCCAGGCAAAGCCGATCCGTGGCCCGAAGTTGTCATAAGTCGTGCTAGCCAAGCCGGCAGGCACGCCGTTTGTGCCCGCAATGAAGAGCCCGTCCATCAAATTGCACGTCGTTGTGTCCGGCGTGCAGGAGATATTGCCCTTGCTATTGAGCGTTGGCGCCTCCGCCGCATTCCAGGTGCCCGGGAGGAAATTGGAAAGCACATTCCCTTTCGTGTATGTATGCGGGATTAGAACCCAGCGCACGCCGAGGTTCAACGTTAAAGTGGGTTTGACCCTCCAGTCGTCCTGAAAATAGGCTTCCACCTGGTTATAGCGGAACTTGGGCACCGTCTGGGCGCTCAATTCCGTATAGGTGGTGGGATAGCCGAGCAGGAAATCGGCCAAACTGTTGCCCGTGAACGCCCCGTTGAAGCTGAAATCGCCTTGTGACCTTCCTCCGGTAATTTGGTCCTTTTGAGAGAAGATATACAGCCCGCCGAACTCGAGGGTGTGGTGGCCGTAAACCTTGGACACGTCATCTTCCCATGCCCAGTTCCGCTCAAAGTTGTGCCACGGCAGATCGGTCACATCGTAGGTTCCGTATCCTTGAGCCAGAAACAAGGAAGGAATGCGGTTGTCCGGATTCACTGGAAACAGTTGCGGCACGTTGAAGCCGGAGGGTCGTTGGTAAACTCCGGCAGGCAAAATTTGGATGCCGTCGTAGCTCACATTGAAGTTGAACTGGTTCACGAGGGTGGGGCTGAAAGTTTTGGTGAGATCCAGCACAATATTGTAATCCGGCATGTGACGGTCCGAGTGGACCGTCGGGAAGGTATCGGAGCCGAATTCCGCCGCGGGAAGCTGCCGGTAA
>JAJYNF010000053.1 GCA_021786455.1 Acidobacteriota bacterium | reverse complement strand
TTCCGATCTTTCATGATTTTTTCCGACTACTGCCGCCCGGCTATTCGCTTGGCGGCGCTCATGGGGGCGCATTCCATTTTCGTCTTCACGCATGACAGCATTTTTCTGGGTGAGGACGGTCCGACGCATCAGCCGATCGAGCACCTACCGGCTTTGCGGGCTATCCCCAACCTTTCCTTGATTCGCCCCGCCGACGCGAATGAGACGGTTGTCGCCTGGCGCGTGGCGATTGAACATCGAGAGGGGCCTGTGGCGCTCGCGCTGACGCGACAAAAATTGCCCGTGATTGACCGTCAGAAGTACGCTTCGGCGGAGGGTTTGACGTGCGGCGCATACGTGTTGGCGGGATCGAAGGACGAGACGCCGGAGATCATTCTGATTGCGTCAGGCTCCGAAGTCTCCGTAGCCCTGAGCGCGTATGAAAAACTGATGGCTGAAAAGGTAAAGGCGCGAGTCGTTAGCATGCCGAGCTGGGACCTTTTTGAGAAACAGCCGCAGGCGTATCGGGATGAGGTTTTGCCGCCTAGCGTTACCGCGCGTTTGGCGATTGAGGCGGCGGCGCCATTCGGCTGGGAGCGATACGTGGGTTCAAAAGGTGACGTGATCGGCATGACGCGGTTTGGGGCTTCGGCTCCCTACCAGATTCTGGCGGAGAAATTCGGTTTCACGCCGGAGCACGTTGTCGAGCGAGCGCGTCAAATGCTGGCGCCCTGACGCGCGAATATCGGATTTGGCAGCCGCTGCGGTCACGACCAACGGGAAACGCACTGGCGGGCGCGCTTACAGGTCGGGGGGGATTGTTCGCAAGCGGCCTCTGCCATGAGGCCGCTTGCTTCGCGCATCTCTGACACGGCGCGGGTAAAACCCGACATTTATGGGGGTGGTTATGGATTTGAATCCTCTTCGAGAATTGAATCGGCTTGGGCAAAGCGTATGGCACGACTACATCCGTCGCGGAGAATTGCTGTCGGGGGAGCTGAAGCGGTTGATGGATGAAGATGGCATCACGGGAGTCACTTCCAATCCCAGCATCTTCGAAAAGGCCATTGCCGGCAGCGCGGACTACGATGAGGCAATTCGGCGGCTGACACTACAGGGACTGAGCGCCGCGCAGATTTATGAGCGTCTGGCGGTCGAAGATATCCAGATGGCGGCGGACTTGTTCCGTCCGATTTACGACGCCACGAAGGGACGCGACGGGTTTGTGAGCATTGAGGTTTCGCCGCTGCTGGCGCGCGACACCGAGGGCACCATCGCGGAAGCGCGGCGTTTGCATCGCGCGGTCAACCGGCCGAATGTGATGGTGAAAATCCCGGGCACGCGGGAGGGACTGCCGGCCATTGAGCAAATGCTGGCGGAGGGAATCAATATCAACATCACTTTGCTGTTCGCCATCGGGCGGTATGTGGAAGTCGCCGAGGCTTATATCGCGGCGCTGGAAAAGCGCGCGGAAGAGGGGAAGCCACTGGAGTGGATTGCCTCCGTCGCCAGCTTTTTCGTGAGCCGGATTGATACGCTGGTGGACCAACAACTGGAGAGCAAGCTGGCGATAGCTAGTCCCGCTGAACGGAAAACGATTGAGGGTTTGCTGGGCAAGGCGGCCATTGCGAACGCCAAGATGGCTTACGGAGAATATCAGAAGATCTTCGGCAGCGGGCGGTTCAAGGCGCTTGAGGCGAAGGGGGCGCATGTGCAGCGGGTGCTGTGGGCCTCGACCAGCACAAAGAATCCCCAGTACAGCGATATTCTCTACGTTCAGGAGCTCATTGGCCCCGATACGGTCAACACCATGCCTCCGGCGACGATTGCCGCTTACCGAGACCATGGTCGGCCGCGGTGGACTCTGCAAGAAGGCATTGAGGATTCCAAGAAACTGCTCGAGCAGCTTGGGCCATTGGGAATCAATTTTGACGCCATCACCCAGAAGCTCGAAGACGACGGCTGCGAGGCCTTTTCGCGCGACTATAACAAGCTGTTGAACGTCATCGAAGGAAAGCGCAGGAAAATTCTGGCGGGCGAGCTTAACCCTGTCCAGGCGGCGCTCGGACCGTTGGAGGGGGCGGTTCGGGCGACGCTTGCTCGCTTGGATCAGGAGGCGTGGCCACGCCGCTTGTGGGACCGGGACGCTTCTCTTTGGAAATCGGACCCTGCGGCGCAGAAGCTGATCCGTAATGCGCTCGGTTGGCTGAGCGTTGCGGGAGAGATGTTGGAGCATAAGGACGACATCTTGAGCTTCGTCGAGGAGGCTCGGAAGGCGGGGCTCAAGCACGCCGTGGTGCTTGGCATGGGCGGCAGCAGCCTGTGCCCTGACGTGTGCCGAGCGACCTTCGGCGCACGACCCGGCTACCCCGATCTGCACGTGCTCGATTCGACCGTGCCTGCCGCGATCGCCGGCCTTGAGCGGTCGGTTGACCTGGCCCGTTCGCTGTTTGTGGTTTCCAGCAAATCCGGCGGAACGATAGAGACATCGAGCTTCTTTAAGTATTTTTATGACCGCCTGACCCCGATTAAAGGTGATCGCGCTGGAGAAAATTTCGTCGCTATCACGGACCCCGGCACTTCGCTCGAACAGTTGGCCAAAGAGAAGCGTTTTCGGCGGATTTTCCACGGCAAACCGGATATCGGTGGACGCTTCTCGGCGCTGTCGAATTTCGGCATGGTGCCTGCGGCTCTGGCGGGGGTGGACATTGGAGCACTCCTAGACCGCGCCGAGCGGATGGCGCAGGCTTGCGCGCGCTCTGTCGCAGCGGCCGACAATCCCGGCATGTATTTGGGCGTGATCCTGGCCGAAGCGGCGCGAGCGGGCAGAAATAAGATTACTTTCGTTTCAACGCCCAGCGTTGCTACCTTTGCGGATTGGGCTGAGCAGTTGATCGCGGAGAGCACGGGTAAAGAAGGAAAGGGCTTGATTCCGGTCGCGGGTGAGGAGCTGGGTGAACCCGCTGAATACGACAACGACCGGCTGTTTATTTCCCTTCGGTTGGCTTCGGACTCGAGCGACGGCATCGAACGCAAGCTCAAGGCGATTGAAGAAGCCGGGCATCCGGTCGCGCGAATCGAACTCGGCGATGAATACGATCTTGGGCAAGAGTTCTTCCGCTGGGAGGTGGCGGTGGCCACGGCGGGCGCTCTCGTCGGCATCAATGCCTTTGACCAGCCAAACGTCCAGGAAAGCAAGGACAATACATATCGCCTGTTGGCAGATTTCAAAAGTCATGGCCGGCTGCCCACCCTTTCCCCGGTCACAGAATCGGGCGGGCTTCGTTGCCATGGCGACCCATTGACGGGGAAACAGGCCGAAGCAACTGGCCAGACGGGCGCCGACGCCGCTGAGCATCTCATCGCAACCTTGCTGGGCGAAGCGCGGCGCGGCGATTATATCTCGCTCATGGCTTACCTGGAGCGGTCGGAAGCCATTGACGGACGTTTACAAACGATTCGGCGCCGACTGAGGAATTTGCTACGCGTCGCCACGACTGTCGGCTATGGCCCGCGTTTTCTCCATTCGACGGGCCAGCTCCATAAAGGCGGACCGAATTGCGGCATATTCCTGCAGTTAACGGCGGAGGATAACGGCGACCTGCCCATTCCCGGGGAGCCGTACACGTTCTCAATCCTGAAGCAAGCTCAAGCCCTCGGCGACTTGCAGTCACTTGAAGGAAAGCGACGACGAGTTGTCCAGGTCCATTTTGCAGCGGACGTAGTGGCCGGTTTGGACCGTTTGCTGACAGTCCTTGATGCCGCGCTCGCCAAAGTGCGCGCTAAGGCGGCTTGAGGACGATTTCCGGGCAACAAGCCGCGACGTGCAGGTGGAGAATATATGGCTACAACGGCGCTCGTACCGAATCCGCTGCGCGAGGGGATGCGCATCCGCAAAACGCCGGAACCTTGCGCGCTGGTTATTTTCGGCGCATCGGGCGACCTGACGTCGAGAAAGCTGATTCCTGCTCTTTTCTATCTTGACCGTGAGGGAATGCTGCCCGCGGCGTTCGCGGTCATCGGCTGCGCCAAAACTCCGTACACCGATGAGAAATTCCGCGAGGCTATGATCGCAGCCATCAAAAAATATTCGGCTGCTTCCGTGGATGAGGCCGCTGTTTCAGACTTCGCGCGTCACCTTTATTACCTGACGGACAACTTTAGCGACGCCAAAGCCTACACGCAACTGGCCGATTTGCTTGATCAGGTTGATCAAAGGGCCGGGACGCAAGGCAACCGCCTTTTTTACATGGCGACGCCACCCAGCCAGTTTCCCGTGATTGTCGGGCATCTCCATTCGGCGGGACTTGCCAAGCCTAAAGAGGCCGGGAAAACATGGACCCGGATCGTGGTGGAAAAACCATTTGGCCGGGACCTGGCCAGCGCGCGAGAACTCAATAACGTCGTCCTCGGAGTTTTTACCGAGGACCAGGTTTATCGAATTGACCATTATTTGGGCAAAGAGACGGTGCAAAATCTGCT
>JAJYNF010000058.1 GCA_021786455.1 Acidobacteriota bacterium | reverse complement strand
GAGAAGGCCTCGAGCGGCTCAAGGTTCTCGCTTCCCAGCCGCCGCAGGAGGGACTTTGGAAGAGCCTGCGGCTGCGCGCGGCGCGGGCTGGTTGGCGGTCAGGATTTCTGCTGTCTTGATGCTGTCGAGCTTAGGAAAGAACTTTTCGAGGTACGCGCTGCCCTCGGTCATGATGCGATTCTGGTCCGGGCCGTTGCCGCCGGGTGGGGCATCGCCGTAGCCGCCATAAATTTGATGGACCACGCTCATTCCCTGGACGACTTTACCGAAAGGAGCGAAGCCCATCGAGTCGAGGTTCGTATTCTCGGCAAGATTGATAAAGACTTGCGTCGTGCGAGTATTGGGTCCGGCGGCCGCGAATGCCAGCGTTCCGACGCTGTTGCTGTCGCGCACCGGGTCATCGGGAATCATCGCCTGGCTCCAAATCTGGGAAAGCTGCGGGTTGGGATTGAGGCCGAACTGAATCACAAAGCCCGGCACGACGCGAAAGAAGCTTGCGCCGTTGTAATAGCCGAATTTCACCAGGTTGTAGAAACGGTCGGCCCCGAGCGGCGCCCAGTCGCGGTGAACTTCGACCACAAACGTCCCCTTCGTCGTGGAGAATTGGGCCTCGTAAACGCCGGGCGCGGTGAGGTTGAGCGAGGCCGGCCGATTCAAGGAAGGCGGGCCGGCGCTTACAGCTTCGCTCACGGCGGAGTGCTTCGGCGAGGCTTTGTGGCATCCCGCCATGGCCAGGGCCAGAGCGCAAACGGCGCCAACCGCACTCCACGCCTTCACTTGAACGCGCGGCCAGCGGTTCGCTGGGGTTTGAAGAAGTTTTCGGCTGCCTGGCATGAATCCTGGATATTGGAACGCTGAAAGGATTTTGTCAAACTTTTTCGCAAATGGTCTAGCACGTGTGCTCGTCGGGGAGATTAGTGACACTCAGCCTTACTTCCGTTTGGGATGGCGATCGGGCGACGAACGGCTGGGGAGTGAACCATCTGAGGGACTGAAGAGGGTGGCCAACTCACTGCGGCCGCCCACTTGCGAAGCAGGCAAGGGAAATGGCATACGCCATTGCAAAGAGACGTGGAACAAGGTGGCGGCCGCGTTGCCGGATGAGGATCGGAAGGCCGCGGGTTGAATCCCGCGCGACTACCCGCGGCGCGTGGGCCGGCGGGGAGCTTGCCGACGCTCCTTTTGCTTTAGCTCATTGGCCTTGGCCCGCTCCGCCGCCATCTTCAGAACGGCTTCATTGATTTTGGCGTTGGAAACGGTCAAATAAAAGTTCGGAGACGACGTGTAAGCCGAAAGCGCCCCCTGAAATTGCACCGGGTCGCCGGGCTGCAAGAGTTTCGCGTCCGGTTGAGTTGAGTCCTCAAGCTGGATGTTATATGCTCCGGTCGTTGACTTGGCGCGAGGAGTAATGTCCACGTTGACCAGAGTGGTTCCTGGGTCAGGGCCCGGTTGCACGCTGTCCACCGTGCCGACAAGCGCGATGGGCTGGCCTTTCAACTGCTTCCAGTTTGCCTGCGCCGTGTTGCCGCCGACAACCAAGGCGTCCTCAAGCTGATAAAAGGCATCCAGGTTTTTATTTCCGGTGGGCTTGTGCTTGGGGGGCGTGGAAACGCTGAAGCCGCTCGGCGGAGTCGGCGAGGATGCTGCTTCGGCCAGCACCGCCTTCTCGCCTTGGTTCGAGCCGCGTCGGTATTGGTACTCCTGGTTAAAAAGCTTCTCAAGGTCCGCAGCGTTCGGGCTCCTCGCAGCCTTGGCCAGCGCCGCCGCGCGTGCCAGATACCAGATGCCGTCGTTGTAATCAGGGGGAGACGAGTTGAGATAAGCCTGGCCCAGCATCGAAAGCGTCAAAGGGTCGTTCGGCCGATCCTGCGCGGCGGCCTGAAGAGGCGCAAGGGCATCCGCGTAATCTTTATTTTGCAGGTCCGCAAAGCCGATAGCGGTATTGAAAAAGGCCCGCTTGGGCTTGATGTAGGCGTCGAACTGGGCTTCGCTCACGTTCGCGGGCTTGGGGAAATTCTGCAGTACTTGCAGCCCATGCTGAGCTTCGGCTAATCCCCGACTCAACTGGGTGGCGGCGTCCGGGTCTGTCGGTTTGTATGTGTAAGGGAAGGCGAAGCTCAAATAAGCCAACGCATCAAGCTGGTTCGGATTCAGGGTGAGAATCTTCTTGGCCGCCTGAATCGCCTTGGCGCTGTTGTTGAGTTGCTCATAAGTTTGCATCTCAACAACGTACGCGTTCACCTTGAAGTCGGAATTGGGAAACTTCTGGAGGAAGGCCTGAATGAGAGAGATCCTCTTGTTGGGATCGGTTGCCTTCACAAACGCTTCAAAGGCGTTGTATTCCGCGCGGCTCTTCCATTGCGGCTGCTTGGTGGACGCTGCCGCCTGGGGCGGGCTGGCCTCGGCGGCATGGGCCCGCGCCAGGGGCACCATCAAGATGCCGGCGAGTAATCCGAATGTCAAAGGCGCACAGTTCTTCTTCATAGTCAAAAAACCCCTTCTCATGTGAGATCTTCAGGCTGTCGCGCGGGCCGTCCACCGCTCCCATCTACCTGTTTGATCAGCTCTCGCGTTGCTCCGAACCTCCGTTGCGTCAGGGAATATTCCGGAGCCAATTTCCAAATATCAGGACTCGAGCAACTTTGCAAGCAAAATCTCACAAATCATACCCTTGCCTGCTCATGTATAGATGCGCCTTGGCCCTCTCGCGGCAGGCGGCATAATCCTTGGCTCCCACCTTCTCAATTTTCGCACGGATGGCTCACACCGCGCTGTATTTTATGGCATGGATGACTTTCCATGAACCGAAGCGATACCAGCGTAGGGTCTCCTTTTTCGCTGCCTGCCCTTTGTTCCGAAATGCCTCTGCTGGGTTTACGATAGGCTGCCGCGAAGGAAGAACGTGATAAGATGGAATCAGGATTATAATGGGCGGGATGATCGGCCAGCGAGAGGCTCGGTTTGAATGGTTCAGGCAAGGCTGACATGAGCGATAAAGGGAATAAATTGCGTGAGATAGCCGAATTCCCGATTCTGCCGGTGCGGGATACGGTCCTGTTTCCCAATGCTATCCTCACGTTAACGGTCGGACGCGAAAGCTCGTTGAATTTGATCAATGACTTGCCGGCGGAGGGAGAAAAGATTATCGGCGTCATCGCGCAGCGTGATCCGCGCGTGGACAACCCGCAGCCGACCGACCTTTATCAAATCGGAGCAGCCGCGACGGTTCATAAGATCATCAAGCTGCCAACACAGAGTTTATTTATTTTCGTAGAAGGTCTGTATCGAATCGGCATGGAGGAGGTGCTCCAGGTTGAGCCCTACTTGCGCGCGCGAATCAAAGTCTTGCCGGACGCCGCGCCAGGTGGAGAAGCGTCGGACTTTGCGGCTTTGGTCCGGAGCGTGGTCATGCAGTTTCAACAGATCGTACAGCTCTCTCCGACGCTTTCGGACGATCTTCAGACCGTCGTGATGAACATCGAGGACCCGGGGCGGCTGGCCGATTTTATCGCCGCCAATCTGCCCTCGCTTGCCAGCACCGAGCGGCAGGAATTGCTGGAGAGCCTCGATTTACGCGTTCGCCTGGACCGGTTGAATCACTTGTTGGCCCGCGAACTGGAAATTTTGCAGCTCCAATCCAAGATCAAGTCAGACGTTCAGGACCAGGTCAGCCAGAGCCAACGAGAGTACTTCCTCCGCGAGCAGTTGAAAGCAATTCAGAAAGAACTCGGGGAGGCCGACGAACAGCAGGAAATCGAAGATCTCCGTAAGAAGATTGAGGCCGCCGGCATGAGTGAAGAGGCCAAAAAGGAGGCGTTGCGCGAATTGAGCCGCCTGGCAAAGATGTCGCCCGCTGCGGCCGACTACCATGTGACGCGAACCTATTTGGATTGGCTGGTGGCGCTGCCCTGGAACAAGGTCAGCGATTTGAAGGTGGATCTGGCCAAGGCCAAAGGGGTACTC
Organism: Acidobacteriota bacterium; assembly: GCA_021786455.1. Lineage (GTDB taxonomy): Bacteria > Acidobacteriota > Terriglobia > UBA7540 > UBA7540 > JAKCCV01. The sequence continues at coordinate 515 of JAJYNF010000058.1, read as the reverse complement.
GATCACGACCACTACGATCTCGCCAAAGCGAAAGAACGGATCCTTGATTATCTGGCGGTACTGCAATTGAAGCCCGAATTGAAAGGGCCGATTCTGTGCTTCGTGGGGCCGCCGGGAGTGGGCAAGACCTCGCTCGGGAAATCCATCGCGCGGGCGCTCGATCGCCAATTCGTCCGCATGTCGCTCGGTGGAATCCACGATGAGGCGGAAATCCGTGGCCATCGCCGGACTTACATCGGAGCCTTACCAGGCCAGATTATCCAGGGTATCCGCCGGGCCGAAACCCGCGATCCCGTCTTCATGCTGGACGAAGTGGACAAGATTGGCCGCGACTTTCGCGGCGATCCCTCCTCGGCGCTGCTGGAAGTTCTGGACCCGGAGCAGAACTCGCATTTTCGGGACAACTACTTGGACGTTCAATTCGATCTCTCTCGCGTGCTGTTCATTTGCACCGCCAATGTGTTCGACACCATTCCTCCGCCGCTTCTCGACCGCATGGAAGTGTTGGAAGTCCA
>JAJYNF010000147.1 GCA_021786455.1 Acidobacteriota bacterium | reverse complement strand
GGCTTTATAGTACAAAAAAAGGAAAACTCCAAAGTCCAACTCTTATGTCGCGCACCCAAGATAACCCGATGGCTCGATTTTTCGGTTAGAATAAGCGAGAACTCTTGAAAGGAGTTGAGCGACGATGAAGGGAAAAGCGGAGGTTCTTGAGGTTTTGCAAAAGGCTTTGAACGAGGAGCTCCAGGCAATCCTGCAATATTTTCTCCACGGCGAGATGCAAAGCAATTGGGGTTACCAGCGGCTCTACGCGGAGGTGAAGCGTCAATCCATCGGCGAAATGAAGCACGCCGAGGCGTTGATCGAAAGGATTATTTTTCTCGAGGGCTTGCCCAACCTCAATGACATCCCCAAGCTCAAGGTCGGAAAGACCATCGAACAGCAAATCCAGAACGACCTCGACTTGGAAAAATCAGCGGTTGCTGAATACAACCAATATATCGCGCTCTGCCGCAAGAACGGCGACCATACTTCCGCCGACTTGTTGGAAGAGCTTCTCAAGGACGAAGAGGAGCATGTGGATTTCCTGGAAACCCAGCTCGGCATGATTGAGGACTTGGGTCTGGCCAATTACCTTGCACAGCAGCTCGAGGCTCCTGGCGGAAAATAATTCCCGCCCCCGAGCAAGCTTTTCCCCTCAAGAGCCGGCTTCGCTGCTCGGTCGAGCGATGGAGTGTTTCCCCTCTCGCCGGGCCGGACGGCAGCTCCTAAGCGATTGGAGTTGAAAGCCATGCCGGGTCTATGATGTGAGCGGCGACAGATCCTCCGCCGTGGCAAGACGTGTGAAGCCAATCCTCGCCGCTTCGTTAACTTTTTTGGCCAGCTCGGCATTCTGGGTTTCGAATAGGCACATGCACCCCGCGTCGCTCAGCACGAACGCGCCGCGAAGGTAGCGAACTCATTTCCTTTGAGCGGAGAAGCTTCGGCGGATTTCAATCGCCGCCTTCTGGCTGGGCTGCGGCAAGCTGCTCCATCGTGACCCCCGGAGGGCTCCCGTCCACCATAAAAACGGCCATGTCGCCTCCTTGTTGGGAAAGCTCCCTCGTACCCAGGTCCCGCCGGAGAACCTGTCGCTCAACCTTCAACCTCGCTCGATTTTTGGGAAGACCCCGAAGGTTGCCAGGAAACAGCGATGCGGATTTGGCGCTGCCCGGCTGGCCATAGGCCCTCCAGACAGCTTGACTTTAGGGAAGGGCGGGTCTTAACTTGGAAAATGTGCGGGCGATTCCCCTTCAACTCAGCCCTCTAACGAGCGAGAAATTGCACATGTATTACCAGACTCTGCTCCAGCGGTTTGGCCCGCAACACTGGTGGCCCGCGCGAAGCCGGTTGGAGGTCATCGTGGGAGCGGTTTTGACCCAAAACACTTCATGGCGCAACGTCGAGAAGGCCATCGCGCGCTTGCGTCAGGAAGGGCTGCTTCAACATCGGCCCTTGTTAAATGCCTCCTTGCCTGCCCTGGAATCATGCATCCGGCCGGCCGGCTACTACCGGCAGAAAGCTCGCGTCATCAAGGAATTTGTCACCTATCTCGAACGGCGATTCGGAGGCTCCTTGCGCCGACTCTTTCGCCTCCCAATGATGGAGTGCCGTACCCAACTGTTAAGCCTCAAGGGATTTGGGCCGGAAACGGTGGATTCGGTCCTGCTTTACGCGGGCGGGTACGCGGTATTTGTGTCGGACGCATATACGCGGCGCATCTTGAGCCGCCACCACCGGCTCCCGCGCGACGCTGATTACGCCGAGACCCAGGCCATCATTCATCGGAATTTAGAGCCCGACCGTGCTCTTTACAACGAGTTTCATGCGCTGTTCGTTACTACGGCCAAGACTTACTGTCATTTGCGCAATCCTAACTGCGCCGAATGCCCGCTAGAGCCTGATTTGCCACCGCTCAACGAGCGCCTTTACCCCGCAAGCGCCAAAGCGCTCCCGCGCGAAATAGATAGACAAGTTCAGCGAGGCGAACCGGAGTAGAGTATGTCTGAGCCGACGCGCCGCCAGGGACGCGGTTTCCTCATCTTTCTTCTGGTCATCGTTCCCCTCCTGCTCTTTATCGGTTGGAGCCAGGCGTCGTTGAATCTGTCTTTTATTCACCCGAGCAGCGCCAACCAAACCGTGCTGCTGCTGGTGGCTTCAACGCTCATCTTTTTCGCCTTTGTCATCTTTGGCCTCATTTTAGCGCGCGTCCTGCTCAAGCTCTTTGTGGAAAGGCGAATGCGGCAATTGGGGTCCCGCTTTAAGACCAAGATGGTGGTTGCCTTTCTAGCTCTCACGCTGGTTCCAGTTTGCTTTCTGTCGCTGGTTGCTTATGGATTATTGAATCACAGCATTGATCGGTGGTTCGGCATTCCTTTCGATGTGGTTCGCGGCGACGCGGGCCAAATTGTCCGGCAACTTGAAGTGCGTGCCGCCGACCGCTCCCGACGGCTTTGCGATCGGCTAGCTCAGTCGCGCGAGATGATCCGGGCGGGCCGTCGGCACGATGGCCATTTAGTCGAAGCCATCATCTCCCGGGAGATCGGCGCGTCGAAAGATGAGGCTGCGGTTTTTGACCTTCCGGACGGCCGCCCGCTGGCCTACGCCGGAGACCCCGAGCTATGGAAGATTGCGGTTCGGCAGGTTCCGGTTCGGAGACCGCACAGCGTAACCCGCGTCACGGTTCGGGTCCGCTCGCAGGACCGGCAGATGTTCCTGGCTTCGCGCCCGGTCTGGGGAGCGGACGGTCATCGTGTCGGCAGTATCATCGCCGCCACTCGGCTGCCTTCCGAGATTGAGGGAACCGCTCACCGAATTCAACAGGAAGCTCAGAAATATGACGATCTGACCCGCGAACAGAAGGTTGCTAAGCGAACTTATCTTCTGTCGCTTTCTCTGATGACCCTGCTGCTGCTTTTTGTGGCAACCTGGCTCGCGCTGTTTGTCGCCAAGCAAGTGACGGTTCCGGTGGAATCGCTTGTCACCGCCACGCACGAGGTGTCGCGCGGGAATCTTGGCTTTCAAATTGCCACCGCCAGCGCCGACGACGAATTAGGCAGCCTGATTCACTCCTTCAATGCCATGACTCGTCAACTCCAGGAAAACAGGCACGAGATTGAGCGGACGGCGCGGGAAGTGCAACTGGCCAATGCCCGGCTGGAAGAACGCGGCCGCACCATGGAAGCCATCCTGGAAAACATCCCCGCGGGCGTGATTTCGCTTGACGGACAAGGACGGGTGACCGGCATCAACTCAACGTGCGCGCGGATGCTCCAACGGGAGGACGTTTGCTCCGCGCGTTTGCTGTCCGATTTGTTCTCGCCCGAGGACACCGAGGAAATTCAACAGCTCCTTCGCCGCGCCCGCCGCCAAGGCACGCTCACCCGCGAAAAGGAGCTCAATCTGGGAGGGCGGCGCGCTTTGGTGGCTCTAACCCTGACTTCCATCCGAGCGCGGCACGGAAACGCCGGCTTTGTGCTGGTCCTCGATGATCTGACGGAATTCGTTCACGGCCAGAAAGCCTTGGCGTGGCAAGAAGCCGCCCAGCGCATTGCACACGAAATCAAGAATCCTCTGACCCCCATTCAACTGTCCGCCGAAAGAATCGCCCGCTGGGTGGAAAAGGCCAAGTTCGAGGGAAGTTCCCCGAAGCTGCTCGAGGCCCTGCGGGAAAGTTCGCGGCTCATCGCCCACGAGGTTGAGACCCTCAAATCCTTGGTGGATGAGTTTTCGAGCTTCGCCCGGTTTCCCGCCTCCCGGCCGGTGGCGGCGAGTTTGAACTCGGTGGTTGAGCAGGCCCTTCGGGTCTTCGACGGCCGCCTGGATGGTATCGAGATCCAGTGTCAACTCGGCGCGGACCTGCCCATCCTTCGGATTGACCCCAACCAGATGAAACGAGTGATTGTGAACCTGATTGACAATGCCGCCGAAGCCCTGGGCCGGTCCCCGATTAAGCAGATTCGCCTGCGGACCACGTTCGATCCAACACGGGAGCTGGCGGAATTGGTGGTAGAGGACACCGGCCCGGGCATCCCGCCGGAAGCCAAGCAGCAGCTTTTTCTTCCCTTCTTCTCGACCAAGCGCCGAGGCACCGGACTGGGCCTGGCCATTGTGAGCCGGATCGTTTCCGAGCACCACGGAGCGGTCCGCGTGGAGGAGAACCGCCCCGTGGGCACTCGTTTTGTTATCGAATTGCCGCTCGAGCGATCGGCTGTAGAAAGCCGGGCGGTTTAATCAAGCGGGGCCGGCTCGGGCAGCCCGCCCCGAGCGGGATAACGATCTTCGAGGTGTTTTCAAGAGGCGGAATTCTGTGGAGCGTTTGTCCATCCTATTAGTTGACGACGAAGCCGGCATCCGAGAATCGTTGGCCAGCATTCTCCAAGACGAAGGCCATCGGGTGCATGCGGTCGAGAGCGGGGAGGCCTGCCTCGCTTTCCTGGAAGAGAGCACGTGTGACGTGGTGCTTCTTGACATCTGGCTTCCTGGCATGGACGGCATGGAAGCCCTGGAGAAGATCCGCCGCTTAAATCATCCTCCGACCGTCATTATGATTTCTGGCCACGGCAATATTGAGACGGCCGTGCGCGCCACGAAGATGGGCGCCTATGATTTTATCGAGAAACCGCTCTCGATTGAAAAAACCTTGCTGACCTTAAAGCACGCCGCCGAAGAGCTCCGGCTTTCCCATCAGAACCGGGCGTTGCGTGAAAAAATCGAATCTCAGTACCGGATTGTCGGCGACAGCGTTCCGATGAAGGCGTTACGCCAGCAAATCGCCGTGGCCGCGCCCACCGTGGGGCGGGTTCTGATTTATGGGGAAAGCGGGACCGGCAAGGAGTTGGTGGCTCGCGCCCTCCATCAAGCCGGCCCGCGCGCCGACCAGCCGTTTGTCGAAGTCAACTGCGCTGCCATCCCGGAGGAGCTGATCGAAAGCGAGCTCTTTGGGCATTTGAAAGGATCCTTCACCGGAGCCCTCGAAGACAAGACCGGCAAGTTCGAGCAGGCCGACGGAGGAACCCTCTTTTTGGACGAAATCGGGGACATGAGTCTGCGCACTCAATCGAAGGTGCTGAGGGTCATCGAAGAGCAGCGGTTCTCCCCCATCGGCTCGAATGGCAGCCGTATGGTGGATGTTCGGATCGTCGCTGCCACCAACAAAAATCTGGAAGAAGAGATTCAAAAGGGGAATTTCCGCGAGGATCTATTCTTCCGACTGAACGTCATCCCCTTTTACGTTCCGTCGCTTCGAGAGCATCCCGAAGACATTGCCGAATTGGCCGAATTCTTTCTTCGGGAATTTACCCAAGCCTATGGGCGGCGTCCCAAGCGCCTCTCCGCCCACACGCTGGAGGCGTTGAGGAACTATCGCTGGCCCGGAAATGTCCGCGAGCTTCGGAATTTAATCGAGCGCATGGTCATCATGGTTCCCGGAGACCAGATCGAACAACGTCATCTGCCGGCGGTCTTGCTCCATGCTCCGAAGTCGGAAGCGGGAACGCGAAAGTTCCTCGCGGCTGACTCTACCCTTTACGCAGCGCGCGCCGCCTATGAGCGCGATTACATCATGCGTAAGCTGGAGGAGAACCACGGCAACGTCAGCCGCACGGCGGAAGCTTTGGGCCTTGAGCGCACCCATCTCCACCGCAAAATGAAGACCCTCGGCATCTCTCCCGCTGAGTGAAAGCCATTACTCTGGCGTACCCTCGCCCTCCCTGCCGTAGCCGAGCCGCGCCAACACCGCCCGGTCATTCCGCCAACCCGGTTCGACCTTCACTTGGAGGTGAAGAAAAACTTTGGGTGGAAATACCTTTTCGAGCTCACGCCGCGCCTCGGTTCCAATGAGTTTGATGCGGCCTCCCGCGGCCCCGATGAGAATGGGTTTCTGTGATTCCTTTTCCACCAAAATGCTCGCTCGGATGCGGGTCAAGGCGGAGTCCACTTGAAATTCTTCCACGGCCACGGCCGTCGCGTACGGCAATTCCTCTCGGGTCTGCTGAATCACTTTTTCGCGAATCAATTCGCCCGCCAAAAATCGCTCGGACTGATCGGTGTAAAGGTCGGATGGAAAATACCGCGGCCCATCCGGCAGCGCCTTGATGGCGGCTTTCAGAACTTCTTCCAGCCCCTCTCGAGAGAGAGCGGAAATCGGGATCAGCGCCTCAAACGGATAAAGCTTGGCATAGCGGTCCATCAGCGGAAGCAGCGAGGGCTTTCGGACCTGGTCGATTTTATTCAGCAGAAGAACAGCGCGAGGTCGGAATTGAGAGACAAGATTGACGGCAAATTCGTCTCCCTTTCCGAATCTTGCGGAGGCGTCCACAATGAAAAGAACCAAGTCACGCTCCTCGATCGAGTCCCGCACCGTGCGCATCATCTGTTCATTAAGGCGATGGAGCGGCCGATGGATTCCGGGCGTATCCATTAAGACGATTTGCGCGCCCGGCCGATTGACCACCCCCAAAATGCGGTTGCGGGTGGTTTGCGCGACGGGGGTGACGATGGCGACCTTGGCGCCCACCAGGGCGTTGACCAGGGTGCTTTTCCCCGCGTTAGGACGGCCCACCACGGCAACGAATCCGGACTTGAATGGCTGGTTGTCCGTCATCCGGCGAATCCTCTTTCACACTGCTTTAGCCTTCGAGCTGAAGCGCGGGACCCCGATCGGCTGGCCAGTGGCCAAGCTCTTCGTCGTGGCTGCTTGACGCCGCCGCAGGGGTAAATCTCCATGACCCCGCGGGCCTGCCAAATCACTCGCCGCCGCCCATCCTTTCATAGCTCCGAAGGGCCGCCCCCGGTTGCGGGTTAGCCGCCGGCGCAGTTCCGATTCGAGCCTTGCCATTTCCCCCTGATCGGTTTCATGGTCGTAGCCCAACAAATGTAGAACGCCGTGCAGGATCAGCCATTCGGTCTCGCGTTGCACCGAATGGCCCGCGCGGCGCGCGTTCTGGCGAGCCGTCTCAGCGGAAATCACCACGTCGCCCAGAAAGTCTTGAAACTCGCGGTCGGCAGGGGCGCCGGATGGCGGCTCGTCGCCGCCGGTTTGCCAGCAGAAAGCCAGCACGTCGGTCGTCCGGCGCTGGCCTCGGTAAGTTCGATTCAGCTCGCGCATCTTTCGATCGTCCACCAGGCACACATTCCAATGCTTCCGGCGAAGGCCCAGCGCCCGCTTGAGCTGGGCAAGAAAAGCGCGAAGCGTCCGCTGATTGATCCGCGCCACCGTTTGATCATTGACGAGCATGGGTCATGGCTGAAGAGAAGGCGCGTACGCGCCGTCAGAATGGAGGGGCCGGTGAAAAGTTCTCATTTGGTGGTGTTGTTCTTGGAGTGGTTATCCACCGCCTTGGCCTGGTCAAACTCTTCGTAAGCCCGAATAATCCTCTGAACCAGGTGATGACGCACAACGTCTCGCTCATTGAAATAAACGACGCTTATGCCCGAAACTCGCCCCACGATCTCGATGGCCTCCGTCAATCCCGATCGCCGCCCTTCCGGCAAATCTACCTGGGTGATATCTCCGGTCACCACCGCCTTGGAGTTGAATCCCAGACGGGTCAGAAACATTTTCATCTGCTCGCTGGTGGTATTCTGGGCTTCGTCCAAAATCACAAAGGCGTCGTTGAGCGTGCGGCCGCGCATGAAGGCAATGGGCGCAATCTCGATGGTTCCCTTTTCGATCAGCCGCTCGGTGCGGTCCGGGTCGAGGACGTCGTAAAGGGCGTCGTAAAGCGGCCGCAGATAGGGGTCCACCTTTTCCTGAAGCGTTCCCGGAAGAAAACCCAGGCGTTCACCCGCCTCCACCGCCGGCCGCGCCAGGATAATTCGAGTCACTGACCGCGTCAACAGAGCGTCCGCGGCCATGGCCACGGCCAAATAGGTCTTGCCGGTTCCCGAAGGACCAATGCCGAACACCATATCGTGGCGCTGGATCGCGTCAATATAAATGCGCTGATTCAAGCTTTTAGGGGCTACGGATTTCTTGCCGAAGGCTTTGGGACGTCCAGCCTCGGCCAGCCCCTTGAGCGTCGCGGTGGAATCTTGTCCAAGAATGCGGAAAAAAGCTTGGAGCTCTGACGGCTCAAGCCGGGTTCCTCCTTGCACCAATTCCGCGTAATCTTCCGCCACTTGCCGCGCCCGCCCGACCGATTTCTCGGAACCTTCCATTTCGAGCGCCTGGTCGCTCAAGTGCGTCGAAACCCCCAGGGCCTCTTCAAAAAGCTTCAGATTGGAATCGAAGGCCCCGCAAAACTCTTCGATCCCTTTCGTGATGCTGACACTCGCCTTCGTCATACTAGAGATTGAGGCTGCCTCCCAATGATTTGGGGCTTGTCAATGTCTTCGGGAATCTCAGCGGAAGGATTCACAATCGCGGAGCGTTCATCTTCGCGGAAAACCACCCTCTTCAGCATAGATAAGCTGCCTTGCGCCGTCAACCTTGCCGATTCGGAACTCATTCTCTCTTTCCGGCGGTCCGTTCCCGCATTGATTGAGCCTGCCAACCCAGGAGCACCTGCTTGGCGGACTTTGACATGCCGCCCGGAGACCGCGCTTGATTCCGCCGTCGCGCCAAAGCGCAGCCGTGAAATGAAGCGTCGCCGGGGGCTACATCTCGCGCCGACCCTCCAGAGCCTTGGTCATCGTCACCTCATCGGCGAACTCGATCTCGGAGCCTACGGGCAATCCCATCGCAATGCGCGTCACGCGAAGCCCAAGAGGCTTGAAGAGTTTGGAAAGATAGACGGCGGTTGCTTCACCCTCCACCGTCGGGCTGGTGGCAATGATTAATTCCCGCGCCTCGCCCTGCTTGACGCGGTCCATCAAATTTTGTAGCTTCAATTGTTCTGGGCCAATGCCTTGGAGCGGCGCGAGCGCCCCGTGAAGAACGTGGTAGCGCCCGTGAAACTCGCGCGTTTTTTCCACTGTGACCACGTTGTAAGGCGTCTCCACCACGCACACCACACGAGCGTCGCGGGAAGGGTCCGCGCAGAACTGGCAGGGATCCGTGTCAGTGAAGTTATTGCAAAGTGAGCAGAGCCGGATTTGATCTTTGGCCTCCACCAGCGAACGCGCCAGCCGTTCCACGTCTTCGCGGGGGGCGCGTTCCAAATGGAAAGCGATTCGCTGCGCTGATTTCTGGCCGATGCCCGGCAATCGCTTCAACTCGTCAATCAGACGGGCCAGCGGCTCAGCATAATCTTTCATCGAGAATTCGCTCTGAATCTGAAGGCGCGAGAAATCCTAAGGCAGATTGAATCCCGGAAAATTAAACCCGCCGGCCAAGTTGCCCATTTGACTGGATAACTGCTCGTCCACCTTTTTCGCCGCCTCGTTGACCGCTCCGCGCACCAGGTCTTCCAGCATCTCCTGGTCGCCGGACTTGAACGCCTCAGAATCAATTTTGACATCCACCAGGTTTTTCTGGCCGTTCATCTTAACGGCAACCATGCCCCCACCGGCTGAGGCTTCGACCACTAGGTCGTCCAATTGCTTCTGAAGCTGCTCTTGAAACTGCTGAACCTGCTTCAGAATCTGCTGCATCTGTTGCAGATTTTTCATGGCTCACTCCTGGCTGAGGTCCACGACTTCGACCACGGTGCATCCAAACCTTTTGCGCAACTCCGCCACCCCGGCGTCCGTCTCCGCCCGCGCGCGCGCGCTCGGCTTATCGTTCTGAGGCCCCATCGCCTGGCTATCCAGCTTAACACGAATCTGAACCTCCTGGCAGAGCACCTCCGCGCAGGCGGCGCGCAGCTTTTCCCGCAGTTCGGGCGAATTTAGCAACTCCACGCTCCAGGAACTGTGGCGAGGAAAAATGAACTCCACTTCCCCGTTTTCAAACCTCCACCCGCAAAGCGGCTCAAGACAACTTCCCAGCCATTTCGAGCGGTTAAAAGCCGCCGATTTGATTTTCGCCAGCAGCGCATCTTCCGCCGCCGGAACGGCCGGCAGCGGGCGATCGGATGCGCCGCGCGCCGCCGCAGGCGGCGATGAACGGTTGGGCGCCGCCTCCTCCGCGCTTTCAGCCCGAGGGTCGTCGGCTCCCGTGTTCGCTGGCGCTTGCGCCCCTGCGTTTCCGCCCGCAGACCGAGGCTCGCTTGCGCGGCCGGATTCCGCTGGACGCATTTCCAGAATCTCGCTTAACAGCCCTTCTAGCGGCGCCAGCTTGCGAGTATAAACCAGCTTTAACAACGCCAGCTCAAGGTTGAGCCGAGGGTCCAGCGCGTATCGCATCTCGCTTTCCGCCCGCAGGATAATATGGAAAAATCGCGCCAGGTCCTCTTCGCTGAAAGGCTTGGCCAGCCTTTCGAGCCGAGGCCGTTCCTGATTGGGAACCTGGAGTAACGGGCTTTCCGCGCCGCAACACTTGACCACCACAAGGTCGCGCAGGTAGCGGGCAAATTCTCCGCAGAAATGCGCCGGATCCTGACCTTCCGCCGCCAGTCGCCCGACCCTTTCGAGCGCCTGCTTGCCGGCGCCCGCGTCAATGGCCGCCATCAATTCTTCAAATACCTCCGAGGCGGTTACCCCGAGAACCTGGCGTGTCCGCGGCGCTTCCAAAATCGTCCCGCAGGCGGCGATGACCTGATCGAGTAAGGACAAGGCGTCTCGCAGGCTGCCTTCCGCCGCGCGCGCAATGGCCGCGAGCGATCCTTCGTCCCCGCGTATTCCTTCCTGCCCCAGCACCCATTCGAGCCGCGATAAAATTTCGCCGTAGTCGAGCAGCCGGAAGGCGAAGTGCTGGCATCGCGATTGAATCGTCGTGGGCAGCTTGTGCGCTTCGGTGGTCGCCAAGATGAAAAGCGTGTGCGGGGGAGGCTCTTCGAGCGTTTTCAATAGCGCGTTGAATGCCTCGACCGTCAGCATGTGCGCTTCGTCAATAATGAAAATTTTGTTCCGGTCGCGCGCCGGCAGGTAACGGGCGTTCTCCCGCAACTCGCGGATTTCATCAATGCCGCGGTTGGAAGCAGCGTCAATTTCGACCACATCCACGGCATTGCCCGCCGCAATTTCGCGGCAGGAATCGCATTGTCCGCAGGGCGTCACGGTCGGCCCCTGAGCGCAGTTGACGGCTTTTGCCAAAATCCGCGCCGTCGTCGTCTTGCCCACCCCGCGCGCCCCCGAAAAAATGTAGCCGTGCGCCACGCGGTTGTTCAATACGGCGTTCTTGAGCGTCGCGGTGATGATCTCCTGCCCGACGACCTCATCGAAGGTCTGTGGCCGGTATTTGCGCGCAATTACCTGGTAAGTCATAGCACATGTGGGTCTAAAGATTTAAACTCGGATTGACCGCGTCCCACCCCTCACCTGCGCGCGGCAAGCTCCGTCAAGGACACGGAGCTCCGGCCACCCCAAAGCATCGAAAACCCATCAACAGGGCGCGCAAACCGTCATTGGCCAGACTTCGGGCTGGACTGCGGCACACGGAGAGGTTCGCTACCGTTGCTTCCTTTCGGACCTGGCGGGGTTTACGAACATCCGTTGCACAGGGCCCGAAGTCTGTCATGCTGGCGAATCGTTCCACGAATTTCCACCGAGCGCCGGCCCGCGCCTTGCCTCTCGCGGGAACGAGCATCCTGATTTCATGCGTCTCCGGCTTTGGCCGATCGCAACCTCTATGTCCCGTTACATTTATACACTAACACGCTCGCCGAGTGCCGCACGAAATTTTTCCCTGGCGCTTTAACTCGTCCTGGTCCCGTGTTATCTTGGGTGTCGGCCCGGCCTCTCCGCCCTGGCCACACAGAGTCGAAAATCCACCCAAGGGCGGAAACGCCGCGCTAGTCTATCCCTCGAAAAGCAGAATTGGAGGCATGTCATGAGCAATAAGCCGAGATGGGTGACCTTAATGCTATGCGTTTCCGTGGCGCTGCTTGCGGGCTGCCAGTCGAATCAGCCGGCGAACCAAACCGAACCGGCAGCCACCAGTTCAAGCGGTGGCGCCCAGTCGTCGCGTCCGCGCCAAAGCACGTCGGAAAACCGACCCATTTCAAGCGGAGGCGCCCAGTCGTCGCGCCTGCGCCAAAGCACATCGGGAAGCCAACCTATGGCCACGGCGAGCCATTCGGCCTCAACGCCCCAAGTTAAGACCGTGACGGTCACAGCCCCTGCTGGGACGGGTATTCCTATTCGCCTCGACAGCGGCCTTAGCTCCGCGACGGCTCAGACCGGGAGCACGTTTACGGGCACACTGGCGCGCGCGCTGGTGGTCGGCGGAGTTGAAGTCGCTCCTGCCGGAAGCCGCGTCGCGGGAAGCGTGACGAATGCCGTTAGCGGCGGCCGCTTGTCCCGCCCAGCCGAGCTCGCCTTGACTCTCACCTCGCTCACGCCCACGGGCGGCCAGGCCGTGCCGATTTCTACCACCACTTGGAGCGCATCAGGGCAGTCGCGCAAAAAGCGCAACATTGAAATGATTGGTGGCGGCGCGGGCGTGGGAGCGCTGATCGGCGCGCTCGCCGGGCACGGCAAGGGCGCGGCCATCGGCGCGGCAGTTGGCGCGGGGGCAGGCACCGCGGGCGCGGCGTTCACCGGCCAAAAGCAGATCGTGCTTCAAGCGGAAACCCCGCTGACTTTTAAGCTGACGGCGCCGCTCACCTTCACCGAGCAGAAATAGCTGCCCGGCGCCACGGAGTATTACTGGAATCGCTGGCGGCAGCCGTGCGCGCGAAGATATGCCCGGGCGCGGCCTACCGCAGCCAAAACCAAGCTTGCGCGGCAAGGCTCTCTTGAGAAACTGCAAGGCGCCTAGCGAGGACGATCTTTTGACATGCGGAAGGAATATCGTATAGGTTGACGAAAGAGGCATCACGTTGCGAGCAAAGACAGGTATCGTCGTGTTCTCCTTGCTGTGGCTGGGGGCCTGCCACGGTGTCCGGAAACCGCCATCCCAAGCGGGAATCCGGCGCGCCATTGAGGCCCATCTTCGGCAAGACCCTCATCTTTCGCTTCAGAATTTCACCACCGAAATCGTCAGCGTGAAGCTCGAAGGGAACACGGCGGATGCTTTGGTGCGCTACCGGAGCAAGGCATCTCCGCCCGTGGCCGTGCTGGTGCGCTACACACTCAAAAAGAGCGGACAGGGCTGGGAAGTGACCTCAAGCGCGCCGGCTGGCGGACAAGGCATGCACGGAGCGGGTGAAGAAGGAGCAAACCCGCCGGCAACAACTTCCCCGTCCGGCCCCCCGCGACCCATAGCGAGCCATTGAGGAAAGGATGGTTGGCCGAATCGTATGAAAGCCCGGGCTCATAACTGTTCACCTCGCCGAGCCGCAGCGCGCGACCGCCGCGCTCAGTGCAAGCGAGTTTTCGCCCGTCTGTCAGAATTTCTGGACGGCGAGCTGGCCGGGCGGGACGGTCAAAAGCTCGAACGCCACCTAGAACGTTGCCGCCCTTGTTTGGCCTACCTCGAGAGCCTCGAAACCACCATCGCAGCATGCCGCCAATACGGAGCCCTAGAACCTTCGGCCGCGCCCCGAAGATTGCTGGCGCGCCTCGAACGGCTGTTGGGTATCGCAGGGAAACTCCCCAGAGCGCGCCGGACGTCGGCCGCAGCGGGCCAGGGACTCCTGTTGACGAAGGACGCGCCCGGGGCGGTGGCCGGAAAATCTCCCGCCCAGCGAAAGCGCAGTCTCAGCCCGCGACGACAAGGCATCGCTCTCGCGCCGCCCCCGCATGCGCACTATAATCGTGAGTGATGCGGGTTTTGTTGGTGGAGGACGAACGGCGAGTGGCCAGCTTTATCGCTCGCGCTCTGCGCGAGAATGCTTACGCGGTGGATGTGGCTGAGACCGGCGAAGCGGGGCTGGAAATGGCTCGGTCGAGCTCTTATGACGCGATCCTGCTGGACATTCGTCTGCCCGGCTTAAGCGGCCTGGAAGTCTGTCGGAAGCTGCGCGAAGCGGAAGTGGAAACGCCCATTCTAATGCTCACCGCGCGCGGGCTCGTCGAAGAGCGCGTGGAGGGCCTTGATGCGGGCGCCGATGATTATCTGGCAAAGCCGTTTGCCCTGGCGGAGCTGCTGGCGCGCCTGCGAGCGCTCATGCGCCGCAACCTGGGGCGAAGCGGCGCCAAGTTGCGGTACGCGGACTTGGAAGTGGACCGCCACCGGCGCCGCGTCCTCCGGAACGGCTCGCCGATTCTGCTGACTTCCAAGGAATTCGCGTTGCTGGAATTCTTGATGTTGCGCGCCCCGGAGATCATTACCCGGAGCGAAATTGTGGAGCACGTCTGGGATTGCCACTTCGACAGCACCTCCAACCTAGTTGAAGTGTACATCAACCGCCTGCGGCAGAAAATTGATCACGACCAACCCCATAAGCTCATCCGCACGGTTCGAGGCGTGGGGTATAGCCTACGTTTAGAAGCATGATGGCCGCCCGGTCATTGCGTTTCCGCATGATGACTCTTTTTTGCGGAGTGGTCGGCGTATTGCTGGCTGGCTCCTACCTGGGCTTTTATGAGTTGGTTCGCCATCAAGTTCACCAACAACTCGACCGCCAACTCGTCGAAGCGTCGGAACCGCTGATTGCTGATCTGGAAACCGACCGCGACCTCGGCGATGTGCGCCAACTCAACCTGCCCAACCAGTTCTTTGAAGTTGTGCGCCCTTCCGGTCAAGTGTTGGCGCGCTCGGCCAATTTAACCTCCCAACCTTTGGATTCAGGGCCGTTTCAGCCGGGCTTAACCCAGCCGGTGTTTCGAACCCTGCGAGGCGGCGACGGGCGCCGGCTTCGTCTGGCGCTCATCCCCTTTCGACGCGGCGCGGAAGGTTTGGCGTTGGCGGTGGCGGTTCCGACGCGGGCTTCGGACCGTGTGCTCGCCACGCTTCGCTCCATGGGTTTTTTGATTCTTCCTTTGAGCCTTCTGGTGACTGCCATGGTGTCCGGATGGTATGTGGGCAAAAGCCTCGCGCCGGTGGCCGCTCTGACCGAACGCGTGGCGGAAACCACGGAGCGGCTCACGGGAGGAGATTCGGGCGATTTGTGGCGGCCGCTGCCGGTGCCCGCTCCCCTTGACGAATTGGGGCGGTTGGCCGGCGCCTTCAATCGGCTGTTTGAAAAAATCCATTCGGTGGTGGGCCAAATGCGGCAATTTGTTTCCGACGCCGCCCATGAGCTTCGCACGCCCCTTTCGATTCTCCAGGGCGAAACGGAATTGGTGCTCTCGGAGGCCCGCGGCCCGGAAGAATATCGCAAGGCGCTCGAGGTCATCGAGGAGGAGCTGAAGAAGCTGAACCGCATCGTGGAAAGTTTATTCACCTTGGCGATTGCGGATGCCGGGCAATTGCGGCTGGCGCGCGAGCCGCTCTACCTGAACGAAGTCCTGGAAGAGGCTTGCTCCATGGCCACGCCACTCGCTCGGGCCAAAGGCATCGTCATCGAGCGCGGCCTCCAACAGGAGGTGGCGGGCTGGGGTGACGAGATTGCCTTGCGCCAAATCTTCTTCATCTTCCTCGACAACGCCGTCAAATATTCACCGGCCAGCAGCCACATCCGCGTTCGCCTCACGGCGAGCGACGCCACGGCGCAGGCTGAATTTGAGGATGAGGGCATCGGCATCGCGGCGGAGCATCTTCCGCACATTTTCGAGCGTTTCTATCGCGTGGCCCAAGTGGAAAACAACGACACGCGCAGCGGTGGGCTGGGTCTGGCCATCGCGCAAGCCTTGGCCCGGGCGCACGGCGGGCACGTTCAATGCCGAAGCCAACGGGGAGTCGGCTCGGTGTTCATGGTCAGCCTGCCGCTTGGCCCCAATTTCACCAAGCCCTGAAGGCCAACCTGAACAGAAATTAATACTATTTTCATCTTTCGTCCCTCCGCTCGGGCTAAGCTAAAGAAGGCCACGCTGATCGGCGAGACGCGGAGATCGCGGAACCAAGGAGGAGGAGTTTGAAGGCAATTTGTGGTCTTGCTTTGATTCTAGGGGCGGCCGCGGCCCCTGGCGCGGCTTCCCTGCCCAAGCGAACTTCCTCGCTGACTCTCAACCAGGCGCTCAAGCTTGCCAACCAGCAAAACCTGAATGTCATCGCCGCGCGCGAGGGGATGGCCGTCGCCCGCGCCGGAGTGATTACTGCCAGCGAACGCCTCAATCCATCCTTCAACTTGAATGTTCTGCGCGATACGCCCCACGAGGGATTCTGGTTTACCCAGCCGATCGAATTGGGCGGCAAGCGGGCGCGTCGCATTCAGGTCGCTCAGCGTCAGGAAGGGGTGACCGAGGAGAGCATCGCCACCACCGAGCTCCAGGTTCGCCAGGCGACTCGCCAAGCTTATTTCAACCTTGCCCTCGCCCAAGCCGAGACCTTGCAGCAGGCGGATGCCGTGCGCTTGGCGGAGCGACTACTCAACATCGCCCAGGAACGATACCAAGCCGGCGACGCCGCCAAGCTGGAAGTGATTCAGGCTGAGCTCGGTGTCGCCCAGGCGCGGGCCAATCTCGAAGTGGCGCAGAAGCAGGAGAAGGTGGCGCTGAGCGAACTCAACGCGTTATTGGACGAGCCGTCGGAAAAGCGGTGGGAGCTAACAACGCCGCTCGACAAACTTGCGACCACTCCGCCCCTCAGCGATTTGATTGAGAAAGCCTACCAGGCCAGCCCCGAAATCCAGAGCTATGAAAAGCAACTGCATGTGGAACGAAGCCGCGAGGCCCTCTACAAAGCGGATCGCGTCCCCAACCTCGACCTGGACTATGGAGTGGATTTCAACTCCCCGGGGCCCGGCGGCTTTCGTGAAGGGCCGCGTAGCCAGATCACGGTGATGCTCCCGTTTTTCAACCGCTATCAGGGTCAGATTGCCCAGTCGTTGGCCAATCAGCAGGTGTTGGACGATCAGGTCGCCGCGGCCCGCCGCTCCGTGGCCGGAAACGTTGAAACGAGTTACTTGATGCTGACCGCTCAAGAGACCAAAGTGAATCTTTATCAAAACAAATTAGTCCCTGCTTCACGGCAACTCGAGCGCATGGCCGAAGAGAGCTACCGCGTCGGGAAGACCGATATCCTGGCGGTAATTACGGCCCTTCAAAATGAACAAACCATTCAACAACAATACCTGCAAAGTCTTTATACGGCCCAGGCCGCTTATGCAACTCTCGAAGGAGCGGTGGGGACGGCCCTCCCGTAAATTTATGCAGAAGCATTGGGCGGTCAAATACGGATTGATGGTGGTGGGGGTGGCGGCGGCTGGATGGTGCGCCAGTTGCACGGGTGGCGGAAAACCGGATCGCGCCGTGGCTGCTTCGCGGGCGTTCCCCGTAACCGTGACCACGGTGAAGCGGGGAACGATCAGCGCTCCGCTGACGGTTTCCGGCACCATCGCCAGCCTTCCCGATGAAGACGTTCGGGTCAGCTCGCAGGTGGCTGGCCGCATTATTCGCTTGGCGGTGGCCCTCGGCGACCCCGTGCGCAAGGGGGAAATCCTGGCGCAGATTGAGAACCGTCCGTACCGCGAGCTGCTGGCGCAGGCTCAGGCAGCCGTCGCTCAAGCGCAGGCCAACCTCAACAACGCCAAATTCTCTCAAACGCGCGACCAGACCCTTTTTGAGCGGGGCATTGTGGCCAAGAAATATCTCGAGGCTGACATGGCTCAAGTCGCCGTGGATCAAGGAGCGTTAGAGCAGGCTCAGGCGGCTCTGGCGTTGGCCAAGCTCAATCTGGAACGCGCGTCGGTGCGTAGCCCTTTGACCGGCGTCGTCGTGCAGCGCTTCGTCAGTGACGGCGAGCAGGTGGATGGCACCGCGGCTCAACCTTTGTTTGAGGTAGCCAACCTCAATCAAGTGGAACTTTACGCCAGCGTCCCCGCGATGTATTTCAGCGACATTCAGATCGGTGAAACCTTGCCGCTCACCACCGACGCCTTCCCCGGCAAGACCTTTCAAGGGAGAATCATCGCCATCGCCCCCTCTGTGGACCCGGCAACTAACGTCGGCGTGGTTCGCATTCGCATGGCCAACCCGGGCGAATTGCTTCGCTTGGGGATGTATCTATCCGCCACGATTCCGATTGAGATGCATCACAACGCCCTGGTGGTTCCGGTTGAAGCGGTTTATCGCAACGGAAGCAATATGCCGGAAATCTATGAGGTGGGGGATTCCGTCGCGCTGGCCCGGCCGGTCAAGCTCGGCATCCAAACCAACAGAGAGGTAGAGCTGGTTTCGGGCGCGCATGAGGGAGAAACCATCGTGTTGAGCGGAGGCTACGGCTTTCGAGCCCGCACCCCGGTGAAGGTCGAACCATGAACGTCGTTCGGTTTTGCCGGCGCCACAGCCGCGCGGTTTACCTGTTAACCGGTTTTTTAGCTGCGGCGGGATTGATCTCTTACTTTCGCCTCCCGAGCAACATTTATCCCCATTTGAGTTTTCCCCGCATCGTCATTCTGGCGGACTCCGGAGACTTGTCCCCACACAACATGCTGCTCGAAGTCACGCGCCCACTCGAAGAAGCCAGTCGCGGCGTGCTCGGGGTGGTTCGCGTGCGTTCCAAGACGGTCCGCGGCCAAACGCAGATTTCGGCTTTCTTTCAGCCCAACATGGACATGCGCTACGCCTTGCAGCTCATGCAAACGCAGATGACCCAGGTTCAGGGGGATCTTCCGCCCGGGACAAAGGTTCAAGTCATTCGGATTACCCCCACCTCCTGGGCCATCATGATGATGGTGCTGCGAGGCAACGTGCCCGGGGCCGACCTACGGAACTACGCTTACTACACGCTCCGCCCGATCTTCGACAGCGTTCCTGGCGTCTCCCAGGTTAGCGTGGAGGCCACCGACATTCAGGAAGTTTCGGTCGTCGTCAACCCTCAAAAAATGCTCGCGCGCCGGTTGTCTTTGCCGGAAATAGCCGCCGCGCTGCGCCGCGCCAATACGGTGGCCACGGCCGGTTGGCTCGACCGCGATTACGCGCGCTACCAGGTGTTGGCCGCGAATCAGTTCAAAAATCTCAGTGACATTCGCAACACCACGGTAGCCATTCAGGACGGAGCGCCGGTGCCCCTCGGCGAAATTGCCCAGGTGCGCTACGGCATCGAAGACCCCACCGTGCTCGTTTATGGCAACGGGAGACCGGGCGCCCTGATTACCATTTCCCGCCAACTGCGCGGGAATATTCTTCAGATTGCCAGCCAGGTGAAGGCGCTCGCCAACCACCTGGGAAGCGCCATCCCCAAAACGCTCCATTTGGTCACGGTCTATAACCTGGCGTCCTTCGTCAAGGCGGCCGTCGCCAACATTCGGGATGCAGTGCTGATCGGCGGCCTGTTGGCCGTGCTGATTCTTTTTGCATTCCTGCGCGAAGGCCGCACCACGGTCATTGCCGCCACCACCTTGCCCTTGACCGTGGTTTGCTCTTTCTTTTTTATGTACATCTTCGGCGGAACGCTGAATCTGATGTCCCTCGGCGGTCTGGCCATTGCCATCGGCCTGGTCATTGACGACGCGGTGGTCATTATTGAGAACATTTACCGGCATTTGGGGCTGGGCGAGCCCGCGGAAGAGTCCGCTGAAAACGGCACGCGAGAATTGTTAGGCGCGGTCCTCGGCTCAACCGCCACCACCATCGTGGTCTTTTCGCCGCTCGGCCTTTTGACCGGCGTCGTCGGTGAGTTCTTCCGCGCCCTTTGTCTGACGCTGGTCGTGGCGGTGGCGCTTTCGCTTTTGTTTGCTCTGACCCTCATCCCCCTCCTTTCCGAGCAATTCCTTTCACCCAAGCAGCATCACGCTTCGGCGGAAAGCTTCATCCAGCCCGTGTTGCGAGTGTACGAGCGCCTGGTCCGTTGGGCGCTGCGGCGGCGGTGGGTGGTCGCCGCAGCCACGGCGCTTTCAGTGGCCCTCACTTTCTTCGTCTATACCCACATTAAGACCGGATTTCTCCCGCGCATGGATGAAGGCGGGTTCGTCATGGACACTTATTCGCCCCAAGGGACTTCGCTCGCGCAGACCAATCGCACGGCCGCCAAGGTGGAAAAGATCATCGGGGAAACCCCCGAAGTCCAATCCTGGCTACGGCGCACTGGAGCGCAGATGGGACCGTTTGTCACCCAGCAAAACCACGGCGAGCTGGTCGTGCGGCTGAAGCCGCTTTCCGAGCGCCACCGCTCTATTTTCCAAGTCATGGACAGTCTCCGCCGCCGCATCCTCAAAAAGGTTCCCGGGGTTCGCATCGAGTTTGCTCAGGTCTTGCAGGACATGATTGGCGATATGGAGGGCAGCCCTCGACCCATCGAGGTCAAGATTTTCGGCAGCAATATGACCCAGCTCAAGCAACTGGCCGACGAAATCACTCCCAAAATCCAGAAGATCCCCGGCATCGTGGATTTTCGCGGCGTCGAAGGGGGCAATCCGCAATTGGCGATTCACGTGAGCCCAGTGGCCGCCGGCCGGCTCGGCCTGACCGTAAGTCAGGTTACCCAGCAGGTGCAGGCTGGATTGTTGGGGCTCACCGAAACCGAATTGCGTAAAACGGATCGCACCGTTCCCATCCGCGTTCGCTTTCCCAACTCCTTTCGCTACAACTATGACGACATCCGGCGCTTTCCCATCCTGACTCCGGCGCATCAGATCGTGCCGTTATCCGCCATTGCTCAAGTCCGGCAAGTCAAGGGAGAAAGCGTTCTGATGCGCGAAAACGAGCGCCTGATGGTCACGCTAACGGCCAACATCACCCACCGCGGCCTGGGCGGCGCGGTCCGCGACGTGCGCCGCGTCCTGCGCGCGGTCCACTTCCCGGTCGGCACCAGCTACGAAATCGGCGGCCTCTACCGGCAACAACAGCAATCCTTCCACGACCTGCTCATGGTGCTTTTCTTTGCTCTGGCCGCCGTGTTTATCGTCTTGGTGATTCAATTTCGCGCTTTCAGTCCGGCGCTCATCATCATGTCGGCCGCGCCGCTTTCGCTGCTCGGCGTCTTCACCATGCTATGGATGACCCACACGGCGCTCAACGTCTCCTCCTTCATGGGTATCATCCTGATGGTGGGCCTAGTGGTGAAGAACGGCATCATTCTGTTTGAATATGTCCACAAGTTGTGGGAAGAGGATGGCTTGCCGTTGAGCGAGGCCTTGGTTGAGGCGGGCAAGATTCGCGTGCGCCCCATTCTGATGACCACCCTCTGCACGCTGTTTGGATTATTCCCGTTGGCTCTCGGCATTGGCGCCGGTGCCCAATTACAGGAGCCGCTGGCGCTGGCAGTCATTGGCGGGCTTTCCATCTCCACATTCATTACCCTGCTGGTGATGCCCGTGATGTACTCGTTGCTCCACCGTGCAACCCCCGAAGCGCCCGTGCCGGCCGAGCCCTCCATCGGCCCCGCCACCGCTGAGCAACCCAGTTAAAGCTTGGGCTTCATAAGCCCGTGACGGACCACCGGCAATCTTTCAGTCGAGCGGTTGACTAAAGACTATCATCCGACCCCTTCGCCATTTCACGCTGAAGAATGGCGATGCTCTTAGGATCCGAGCAAGCCGATAGCCTATCCCGCGATCCTCGGCTGGCAAAGCGGCATAACTTTTTCGAAAAGTGATTTGCGGCCTCCGCGCTAGCGTTATGTCTCACAAATCGGTTTACATTGCCCTGGGTGGCACGGCCATCTTGGCCGTGACCGGGCACAGGCGGGAGGCCCGTGCTACGTCGGGCATTGTAAAGATTCTTGAGAGACACAACGCTAGCGGCGAAAGCCGCGTCCGAAGCCGATTCGCTCGTAATCGAGGCCGATGAAAAACGGCGCAGGATAGTAGCCGCCCCAGTAAGGATAAGGGCCATAGACCGGCGGATAGCCGCACCTCATGCAAGCTGGCCCCGGCGGAACGAACTCGCGCCGATGGCGAAGCGTGGGCGGCCCTTGGCGCGCGCTGTAATCCGCTTGCGTGACCGGCCGAAACGCCACTTGGCTCTCACGCGTGGAGAAGACGACCGGAGTTATCAACTCAAAGGTTAGCTCAGTTTCAGGAGGAATGACGGCGGGGCGGCCTCGCGTGAGCAGCACCCCAGCGAGCCCTGCTCCCGCGCCGATGGCCGCTCCAATGCCTGCACCCCCACCCCCGTTGGCGGCCGCGCCGATGATGGCCCCGAGGCCCGTCGTGGTTCCGACAGCCGCCGCATCCCGCCCGCGGGAAGTCCCGCCGGAAGTTCGTACCAGATGGGTCTGGATGGGAATCTGCTGCCCATCCACTAGAATCAGCCGGCTCAGTTCAACGCTTAATTGGGAGACGCCGCGAATTCTTCCAGCTTTCTTGGCCACGTCCACGCGCCCAATGACCGTCTGCCCGCGCCGCGCCACCACCCAGCCGTTGACCACTAGCGGCTCGGCGAGTTCGCCGCGAAATAGCTCGCCGGCCCGGTCGCGATTGCTTGAAAGATAGTCCGACGTTCGCATGATGATGAGCGTGCCCACGGGTAGGGTCAGGCTGGGCGGGACATGCGCGTAGGTCGGATCGTTATTCGCACTCGTGACTGCTGTTGGTCCGCTCCCAGGCACTGCCTCTTGGCCCGCCCAGAGCGGCGGGACCGCCAGCAGAAACGCCGCCGCCACTCCCCCGGCGACGATTCTATAAAACCACCAGAACGGATGCGGTTTCTTCGTGCTCATGGAATGATTTCCTCCTCGCCTGAGTGGATCCCGCGGCCATTGACAGCCCGCCCTCCTCACTTCAACCAACGGGCCCCGGGCGGCGGCACCTTCGACCCGACGCGGATTGGAGGTTCCCTACCAACGCCGCCGTCCCGTAACCGTCAAGCAAGCTCCGTTGCCAGGCACCGTGCCCTGCTCTCTCGCCCTCGGCCACAGCGAACGCCGCTTGACCACGGCTTCAGGTTGCAAGTTGCGTGCCGTTGTCCCCTCCGCCCGCTTCGCTATGAAAAGGAGGGTGTTAATCCTCCGCGAAGGCGCGCGAAGGAACTTCAACCCCTCCTGTTCCGCGCGATTTCACGCATGGGTGATGCTTTTCAGCCACCCTCGACGGATTGAGTTGGAAATGCAGTTGAATGGCGCGCGAGCCAGGACCCGGCGGGTCTTTACTTTCCGGTGCCAAGGGCGCGGATACCCGCGAGGAAAAGCTCCGCAGCGTGTCGAGCAATGCCGTCAATGACTTCCAGCGTGAACTTGAACACGCCCGAAATCCGATCGGAAACGCCACGGGAGGAATAATAGAAAATGCGGTGCGCCTGGATGCTGACAGCGCATCGCCAAACGTGCCCGTAGGGAACCGTGACGCCGAGTGTCGTGCGTCCTAAATCGCTTGCCGGCGCGACGTTTGTGGCACGGCCATCTTGGCCGTGCTTTGACACGGGCGGGACGCCCGTGCCACATCGCGCCATTGTAAAGAAGCGTTCGACGGACGACACTAGCGGTCGGCTATGCGGGAGCCGGCGCGGCCACGCTCCGTGATGCCTTCCACAGGCCGAGGTACGGTTTGAGCTCCTCCATCATTCGGCTGAATTCAGCGAGGGAGAGCGACTGCGCGCCGTCGCTCAAGGCTTTTTCGGGTTCGGGGTGAACCTCGACGATCAGGCCGTCGGCGCCGATGGCCACTCCGGCGCGCGCCAGCGCCGGAACCAAACTGCGCTTGCCGCTCGCGTGGCTCGGATCCAGAATGACCGGCAAATGCGTTAATTCGTGCAGCACGGCGACGGCCGCGATGTCGCAGGTGTTACGGGTAGCCGTCTCGAAGGTGCGGATGCCGCGCTCGCACAAGATGATATTAGGGTTGCCGTGCGCGGTGATGTATTCGGCGGACATCAAGAGTTCCTTCACCGTCGAGCTCATGCCGCGCTTCAGCAGGATGGGCTTGGGGCATTTGCCGAGCGCCTTGAGCAGCGCGAAATTCTGCATGTTGCGCGCCCCCACTTGCAAAATGTCGGCGACCTCGGCCACCCGATTCACGTCGCCGTCGCTCATAATCTCGGTGACCACTGCCAGGCCGGTGGCCTGCCGCGCTTTGGCCAGTAGCTTAAGGCCCTCGAGTTCGAGTCCCTGGAAATCATAGGGCGAAGTGCGCGGCTTAAAGGCTCCGCCGCGCAGAATTTTGGCTCCTGCGCGCGCCACTCCTTCCGCCGCCGCCATAATCTGCTTTTCGTTTTCGACCGAGCACGGCCCGGCCATCACCACGAATTCCCCTCCACCCAATTCGGCGCCGTCCACCCGCACGCGGGTCGGTTCGGGCTTAAACTCCCGGCTGACGAATTTGTACGGCGAACTGATGCGCACCGCGCTCTCCACCCCCGGAGCCGCCTCCAGCGATTCCAGACAAGCCGTCACGTCGCCCACTCCGACCGCGCCGATCACCACCCGCTCCTCGCCTTGAATCGAGTGAACCTTGTACCCAAATTCCTGAATCCGCCGGCACACGTGCTCGATTTGCTCCTTCGTCGCCCCTTTTTTCATCGAAATTATCATGCTCTTCGCTCCTTCGACTCGTCGTGAATGATGGGCCATCAACCGCTCGCCCTTGCACCCTCGCTCGAACCCAATCCCCGACCGCCCATCGGCCAAAACAAAAACGCCCACTCGCTTCCGAGTGGGCTGGCTTGCCTTAATTTCTCTTTTTCAGCTTCCGGCCAACGCCACTCGTCCGCAACCCGGCAAAGCCCTAGTAGCGGTAACTAAACGAGCTGGCGTAAGCCGTCACCATAAGACACTTAGCC